>DATGXG010000057.1 GCA_035299085.1 Bacteroidales bacterium
CTGCAAGGAGAGGGGGCAGGGGGTGAGGTGTAGAAGAAAGTGACTGCAAGGAGAGGGGGCAGGGGGTGAGGTGTAGAAGAGTGCGACTGCAAGGAGAGGGGCAGGGGGTGAGGTGTAGAAGAAAGTGACTATTTCGCCTTAACATTTTTTAACCCCCTCTATTTTGCTTTTATTCCGGATTCGGTACCTTTGTTATAAAGCCCGACACACATGAAAACACATAATCTGCTGCGAATCCTTGTACCGGTTCTGCTGGTTGTTCCGGCAGCGGTCGCTGAGGCACAGGTTAAGCAAATTCATGGTAAGGTAACAGATTCTGAAACACAGGTTCCGGTCGAATACGCATATATACTCAACTTCAGCCGTCAGCAGCAGATCTACTGCAACAGCAAAGGGGAATTCCGCATTAACGCTGAAGCCGGTGACACCCTTGTTTTATATGCCCTTGGTTACGATTATAAGAAAGTGGTAGTTGATGAGGAAATGATTGGAGGGGAAACATCTGTAGTGAAACTCAATCACCAGTCGTACGATCTTAATGAAGCCCGAATCCTTGGTTTCGGCTCATATTATGATTTCCGTGAAAAGTTTGTCAACCTCGAAAGACCGGTTACCCAAACGGAACAATTGAATAAAGATATTGCCCAGGTATCGCAGCAGGTAGCCATTCAGGCCTACAGTGAAGCCATGACAAAGCAGAGTGCGGAAAATGGTGTCACCCTGATGCGGGCCAATATTTATACCCCGGAAGAGATCGAAAGAATGAAACTGGCAAAAATCATTGAGAAGGAGAAAGTAAAAGACCAGGTATACCATAAGTTCAACCCCATGATGGTTAAACAAATAACCGGTTTAACCGACGATGATGAAATCATTGAATTCATGGTGTACTGCAAATTCACGGATGCCTATATCATTGAAGTGAGCGAATACGATTTGTCTGCCCGTATTGCGTTGAAATTTGAAATGTTTAAAAAATATAAGGAAGACCAGAAATCGATGGAAAACCCGGTTAATTATCTTGACAATCTCATGTATATACAGGCCTGATCAATATGACAACAGTTCCATCATTCAACGATATCCAACAAGCCCACAATCGAATTTCCCCTTTTATTCACCGCACACCGGTGCTTACATCCGAAGGCATTAATGAAACAGCCGGTCTGACAGTTTATTTCAAATGCGAGAATTTCCAGAAAGTGGGTGCCTTTAAATACAGGGGTGCCACCAACGCGGTTTTATCGCTTACTGATTCGGAAGCCGCTAGGGGAGTAGCTACGCATTCATCGGGAAATCATGCAGCCGCATTGGCCCTGGCAGCAAGGAAAAGAGGTATCAGATGTTATGTAGTGATGCCACGGACGGCACCCCAGCCAAAAATCGAAGCGGTGATGCATTACGGTGCCGAAATAACTTTCTGTGAGCCTACACTCCAGAGCAGGGAAGATACATTAAAGATTATAACCGATAAAACCGGTGCTGCCGTAGTCCATCCATACGACAATTTCAATGTAATCTGCGGACAGGGTACAGCAGCAAAGGAATTACTTGAAGAGGTCCCTGATGTGGATATCCTTTTTGTCCCTGTTGGTGGTGGCGGTTTGTTATCCGGCAGTTCCATTTCTGCAAAAGCCATGAAGCCGGAAATGGACGTATATGGCTGTGAACCGGCTAATGCTGATGACGCACACCGATCGTTTTATTCGGGTATTCTGCAACCTTCAGTGAATCCGAAAACTATTGCCGATGGATTGCTTACATCGCTCAGTAATCGGACTTTCGGAATCATCAGGAACAATGTCAAAGACATTTTCACTGTTTCGGAGGACTCTATTATCAATGCCATGGAGCTTATCTGGAGGCGAATGAAAATCATTACTGAAGCCTCATCGGCTGTTGCTCTTGCTGCACTGCTCGATAACAGGGAAAGATTCAAGGGTAAAAGGGCGGGCATTATTTTGTCGGGCGGGAATGTGGATCTGCGGAACCTGCCTTTTCATTAATAACAAAGCCGGCCTTTACCGGGTAATGGTCCGATAGTTTTATCTTGCCTATTTTATGATTAACCGGGGTAAGTTCAGGGCTGCAGAACACATAATCAATCCGGACATAGGGGAAGTTGCCCCTAAAAGTGGTACCGATACCCGAACCGGTGTGAATAAACACGTCCTTTAACCCTTTCGACATGGTTTTGTATGCATACGAAACGGGGGTGTCATTGAAATCACCGCAAACAATCACCGGGTAAGGCGAAGCATCGATCTCGCGCCTGATCTTATTAACCTGTCCCGCTCTCATGATATATGCCTGCCGCATTCTGACTGAAATATCCTTCAGGTCATGAAGGTGTTTGTCGCTATAATTAAAAATAAGACTGTCCAGAAGGTCGTTGTATTCCTTTCTGAGCCGGATCGACTGAAGATGGCAATTGAAAAGCCTTATAGTGTCGTGCCCGGCAACAATGTCGGAATACATGCTTCCATTCAGTGATTCTTCAAAATCGATCATTTTCTTATTGATGATCGGGTACTTGCTGAAAGTAGCCATACCGAAATTAAGTTTCCCTTTAACGTGATCGGTGTAATATACATGGCTGTATGAAAGAGGTTTCAAACGGCGTTTCAGGTTTTCAAGATCATGGCTTGTACCAGGAAGGGTGATAAATTCCTGGAAGCAGACAATGTCGGGCTTTTCGGTGCGGATGTAACTTGTAATCCGCTGCCATGCCGAGGTGTCCTTATTCCAATGGTAATAATTAAACAACCTCACATTATATGTAAGCACAGTTATTTTCTGGCCTGAAGGGCCGGTAGCGGGTTTACTGAAATGAAACTGGAATGTGGACTGAAGGGCATGCCAGCCAAGCAAAATGCTTAAAACAGAAATAAGGAAATACCATTTGCGAAAAATAAGCCACCAGAGGACAAACAAAATATTCAAAATAAGAATAACGGGGTATGCAAGGGCAAGAAATGCGAATATCCATGAATTGGCCGGGCTGACATTTACTGAAAGGTAGCTGATCGACAAGAATAAAGCCAGCAGAATATTGACAATGAGCAGTATTTTTTTTACAAAGGTTTTCAATTTTTATTACTCATCTTGAACAGCGTTTCTTTTTCACTTTTTGAGAGACTTTCATAACCGCCTTTTGCAATTTTATCAAGTATACGGTCGACTTCTTTTTGCTGGCTGATTTTCCGTCGGTTATAATCTTCGTCGGTTACCTGCTTTGATTTCCGGTATGCCACATTCAGCTTGGGACGAGGTTTGAAAAGATCAACTGCCTTATCAAGAAAAATATTCAGCCATCCCCCGATATCCCGCCCTTTTTTAAGGCCGCTCATAAACCAATAGCCATAAAGAGCTCCGCCCAGATGGGCAATATTGCCACCGGCATTATCCGAGGCAATCATGAGTATATCAATAATAACGAAGGCAATGGCAATATATTTCAATCTTACAGGACCAATGAAGAACATGTAAAGGGTGTAGTTGGGGACATAAAAAGAAATCGCCACTACAACGGCCATTATGGCTGCGGAAGCACCCAGCATCGAACCCCCGAGATACTCGCGTAAACCGGGGAAACCGTTTATGAAGGCAATGTAAAGGATAGACCCTGCCAGGCCGCCCAACAGGTATGTACTCAGCAATTGTTTTCCGGTAAGGTATTGCATGAAGATCCGGCCAAACCAATATAGCACAAGCATATTAAATACAATGTGCCACAGGTTGAAATGTGTGAACATATAGGTAATTACAGTCCATGGCCTTGTGAGAAGCTCACCCGGAATGCTCGGCACCATGAGGTATTTCAGTACCGTCTCATTAAAGGAAATCTTCAGTGAGGTAAGCGAAATACCCGGCGTAAACAGTCGCAAAATCACAAACCAGACTCCAAGAACCACAAAAACCGCCACATTGATAAATATCAGGCGATATATAATATTGCCTTTCCGAAGCGAACTTTTTATTTCATTCACCATGCTCATGCGGAGTGCACCTTTTGTATATTAACAAAGTTATCAATAAATTCGGAATTGGTTTCTTTTCCAGTACTTCACAAGCAGGAAGCCGAAAAGAGCACCACCCAGGTGCGCAAAATGTGCTATATTGTCCCCTTTGAAATTAGCCACACCCAAAAACAGTTCCAGGAGGGCGTAAACCGGGATGAAGTATTTAGCTTTAATCGGAATCGGGAGAAAAATAAGCATCAGTTCCACATCAGGAAACAGCATGGCAAAAGCAACAAGCAATCCGAAAACAGCACCGGATGCTCCGACGGTAGGAATGCTCAGATTATATTGAATAATTCCATTTACAATATTTTTAGCTTCAGGAATAAAAGAAGCATCATCAGGTTTATAGAACCAATTCTGCATAAAATTGGTGACATAATCGCTGGCTCTGCCATGAAGGTATTTCTCTACAAATTGATCAAACCCAAGGTAAGTCGGATTCTGAATGAATTCATTTGCCAGGTTCATCATATGATTCATCTGCAAATAATTTACAGTAAGATGTATGGCAGCTGCTCCCAATCCGGTTACCGTATAGAAAATCAGCATCCTTTTGCTTCCCCATACCTGTTCAAGAACACGTCCAAACATGAAAACCCCGAACATATTGAAAAAGATATGTCCGAAATTGGCGTGCATAAACATGTGGGTAACAACCTGGTGTGGCTCAAACATGGGCGATTTCAGGCTGTAAAGGGCCAGGTGGGTTGACATAAAATCGGTGGCTGCCGGCAAAAATGTGGCCAGGAAAAGGATTACATTGATAATGATTATATTCTTGATTACCGGAGGGAAATTGCTTTCAGACGAACCAAAAAAACTCATAGAATTGATTTAGTGTTATTGCGCAAAGATAGGATGTTTTATCTTTACGTGAACAAATTTGTAAAAGCGTGAACAACCAGCAGATATCTGATCTATTAAAGCAATTTGAAGGCCTCAGGATCCTTATCCTGGGTGATGTAATGCTTGATTCGTATGTGTGGGGAAAAGTGACGCGGGTATCGCCCGAAGCGCCGGTGCCTGTTGTTATGCATATGAACACGGAGAACAGGCTGGGAGGTGCGGCGAATGTAGCCCTGAATGTTAAATCGCTGGGCGCTGTGCCGGTCATGTGCTCGGTCATCGGCAATGATGAAAACAGCAGGCATTTCAGGGAACTGGTCAGACAGTCGGGCATGCCCGAAGACGGCCTGATCGGATCATCCGACCGGATAACAACCAATAAAATGCGGATTATCGCCGCCAGTCAGCAGTTGCTGCGGGTTGACCACGAAGTGGAGCATTATATCAGCACGGAGCTTGAAAACGCGCTTTGGGACCGGGTCAGGTCGATGATTGAAAAGGATCATATAGCTGCCATTATTTTCCAGGACTACGATAAAGGAGTGATTACACGCAACCTGATTGAAAAAACAATTTCACTGGGAAATGAAAGAAATATTCCTACTCTCATAGATCCCAAAAAGAGAAATTTCAGCCTGTATCACAATGCAACGCTTTTCAAGCCCAATTACAAAGAGCTTACCGAAGGGATGAATGTGGAATTGCGCAAATCCGATTTTGACCAGCTCCATAAAGCGGCAAGAGAACTCCAGGATAAATCAGGATTTAAGATGGTTCTTGTGACCCTCTCTGAACACGGAATGCTCATCAGCAAAGGAGATGAATACCGGGTTGTGCCTACACACGCCCGTGAAGTTTCTGACGTTTCGGGAGCAGGCGATACCGTTATAGCCACGGCAAGCTTATGCCTGGCTGCAGGTACCGATCCGTATGTGATGGCACAGTTATCCAATCTGGCGGCAGGGCTTGTATGCGAAAAGGTAGGTGTGGTTCCCGTCGAAAAAGAATGGTTATTGAACACCGACTTCTCCTGGTAAGATAATTTCACTAATTTTAGATTAGTTAATTCTCTCCTATGAAAAAGTTTCCTGCGAATTCACTTTCCGCAGGCCGCCGTGATTTTGTACGTAAGGCATCACTGGGCGCCCTGGGAATGGGTATTATATTGGAAAACCACGGTATTGAAAGAGATGTGGAACAATATACCCGGAATGTTTCACGATATTCTTCCCCCAGTGATCTTAAGATAACCGACCTGAGGGTCACCCGATGGAGAAACACACCCATCATCAAAATTTACACCAACCAGGATATCTATGGCCTGGGTGAAGTACGCGACGGGGCAAGTGCGACTTACGCCCTGTTTTTGAAAAGCAGGCTTCTGGGCAAAAATCCCTGCAACGTTGAGCGGATCTTCAAAAACATTAAGCAGTTCGGTGGTCATGGCCGTGCCGGAGGCGGTGTATCGGGCGTTGAAATTGCCTTATGGGACCTCGCCGGAAAGGCTTATGGAGTACCTGTTTACCAGCTTCTGGGAGGCAAATACCGCGACAAAATCAGGATGTACGCGGATACCCCTTCATCAGACGATCCTGCTGTTACGGCAAAACGGATACAAAGCCGGATGGATAAAGGTTTTACAATGGTTAAGATCGACCTTGGCGTGAATCTCCTCCGGAATATTCCCGGAACAGTGGTGGGCAAGAATATGTGGGACCTGGATAAAGGCTGGACCGATGAGGAAATGAGCTACGGGCAGACAAAGCACCCGTTTACCGGTTTACAGATAACCGAACTCGGGTTTGAAAAACTCAACGAATACATCGACAGGGTTCGCAGGATCACAGGCTATGAAATTCCCATTGCTTCTAATCATTTCGGGCACTTTGACCTGAACACGGCCATCAGGCTGGGAAAGGCAGTTGATAAATACAGGTTATCATGGCTTGAAGACCTGATTCCCTGGATATATACCGATGAATGGAGGTCGATTTCGGAAGCCATTGAAACACCTACTCTGACTGGTGAAGACATATTTCTTAAAGAGGAATTTGCTAAGCTTTGCAATGTGCATGCTGTAGATATGATTCATCCGGATATGGTAACAGCCGGTGGTATCCTGGAAACAAAAAAGATCGGCGATTATGCCGAGGAAAAAGGTATAGCCATGGCCCTGCACTGGGCGGGAACACCCGTGTCACTTATGGCCAATGTGCATTGTGCGGCAGCCACCCAGAATTTCATTGCCCTCGAACACCATCATGTGGATGTGGAAGGATTTGAGGACCTGGCGAGTGTGGTGAAAAAGCCCATTGTGGATAAGGGATTTATACAGGTTCCTGAAACACCGGGTCTCGGACTCGATCTGAATGAAGAAGCCATTCGCAAAGAGCTTCCGAAAGGTGAGCCATACTTTGCTCCGACGCCTGAATGGGACAATGAAAAAAGCTGGGACAGAACCTGGAGTTAACCTGTTTTCAAATGACATACACCGGACCGCTTATTATTGCCGCATTCGGCATACTTGCGCTTGCTGTAAGACGTTCTGAGAAACTGAAGGGATTATCTTATACCCTGTGGATATTCACCGCTGTGGCAGCTGCCATGTTTTATCCCCAATATTTCACCCACGCCGGTAAATTTGAATTCAAAAAGCTTATTGTGCCGCTGCTTCAGATCATCATGTTCGGCATGGGATCGCAAATGAGTTTCAGTGATTTTGCCGGGGTGATCCGGATGCCGAAAGGGGTTATCATCGGTGTGATTTCTCATTATATCATCATGCCACTTGTCGGCTTCGGAATTGCGCATATTTTCAATTTTCCCCCTGAAATTGCCGCAGGCATCATTCTTATCGGGTGTGTTCCCAGCGGATTGGCTTCAAATGTAATGTCCTACATTGCCAAAGCCAACCTGGCGCTGGCGGTTACAGTAGGAGCCGTGTCCACGCTTCTTTCTCCCCTGATTACACCGGCTTTAATGAAGTGGCTCGGTGGCCAGTTTATCGAAGTCAATTTCTGGAGCATGATGCTTGACATCTTCAATATGATCATTCTGCCCATCATTGCCGGATTTGTGTTTAACCTGTTCCTGAAACCGGGCAAAGGCAGGAAAGAAAAAACAGCGCAGTTGCTTTCTTATTTGGGCATCATTGTGGTCACGGCTTTCCTGTCGATGAAGGTAAAAAACTCCGGATTACCGGGATTTACCAAAGTCCTTGTCTTATCAGTTACCTGGTTTAGTGTTTTGCCCGGACTGGCAGGGTATGCCATACGGAAGTTCAGTTCGGGATCGCCTACGTGGCTTGAGAAAGTGCTGTCAACAGTCTCAATGGTTGGAATTGCATTGATTGTAACTGTGATAACGGCGGCTGGCCGCGATAGCCTGTTGAAAGTGGGGGCGCTCCTTGTTGTAACAAGTATTCTCCATAATCTTTCAGGCTACACGCTTGGGTATTCTCTGTCATGGCTGGCCAGGATGCCCGAAAAGGACAGGAGGACGATTGCCTTTGAAGTGGGGATGCAGAACGGGGGACTGGCTTCGGGACTGGCATTGCAAATGGGAAAGGTTGCCACCGTGGGATTGGCGCCAGCGATTTTCGGACCCCTGATGAATATTACAGGATCCGTTCTGGCTAACTGGTGGCGCAGTAAACCTGTGAAAGAAAAAAATACATAAATACCGGATATGAAAAAATTAGTCGTTTTATTGCTTGTTGTATGCTCGGCTTCAGCGTGGGGCCAGATCTTTCCGAAGATGGACATGATGATGTTTTATACGGATTCGTGGAAAGGAGAGCGGTTTACGGATGGCAGACCGAAAGTGTCGGATGACCTGATCAAAAGAGTGATGAACCTGTCGATTGAAGAAGTCTGGCAGACCTTGCGGAATGAAGGATTCAATAACCAGTATGCCGACGGCTTTAAAATGGTTCATCCCGACAAACCATTCGCCGGCAGGGCTGTCACGGCGTTGTATATGCCGAAGCGCCCGGATGTGGAAAAGAAAATACTTGAAAAAGGACATAATGAAGGGCAAAAAGGCGCAGGCAACTCATGGCCCATTGACCAGCTGAAAGAAGGAGATGTGTATGTGGCCGATTGTTTTGGCAAGGTGGTCGACGGAACGCTGATAGGCGATAACCTGGGTAATTCAATTTTTGCGAAATCAAAGACCGGAGTTGTGTTTGATGCAGGCGCCAGGGACCTTGAGGGCCTTGAGGCCATTGAAGGTTTCAATGCCTGCGTACGCGATTTTCATCCCAGTTATCTCATGGAAACCATGCTGATGGGGATCAACGTGCCGATTACAATCGGGAATGCAACAGTAATGCCTGGTGATGTAGTACTGGCAAAAAAGGAAGGGGTAATTTTCATACCACCCCACCTGCTGCAGAAAGTGGTATTAAATGGTGAGTTCACAGCGCTTCGCGATGAATTCGGTCATGAAATGCTGCGGAACGGAACCTATACCCCCGGCCAGATTGATGCTGCATGGACAGAAGAAATAAAGTCTTCATTTCTGAAATGGATTGATGCCAACACTTCCCGCCTCCCCATGTCGCGCCAGGAGCTGGATGCGTATATGAAGGAGAGGAATTGGTAATCCAAGGCCGTCGTTGCGAGGAGCTTGAAATTAACTGATTATAGCAGTAAGAAAAGCGACGAAGCAATCTGCCCGCACTGGCAGGGCTTTACAAAGAGGCCAAATGTCATTTCGAACCGATATGATAAATTTTGAAATACGATTTTGAACCCTTTCAGGGTTCTTGTCTGCTGGCATTATAATCCACGGGTTTCACCCGCGGTTATTCAGATCTCGCTACTTCGTAGCTATTTGTAAAAGCCATTGTTGTCATTTCATTCGGTGATCTTAAAAATAGGGTTGGTTACTCGCAATGACGGTTCTTTTTTTAACAAAATATTTTCGAACAATAAAACAATATTGATGTTCTATCATCGTTGTCCGAACGAGGATAACGGAACTCTGTTTAACCCTAACATAAATTGCGGTTTACCCATGGAAACCCGTCACCGGAAATAACTATTCCGCTGACGGGTTTTGAATTTGTAATCCAGGTATATGCCGCAGCCTTTTTTATCGATAAGTCCTCTTACATGATGCAAATTATATACTTCTTTAACAGTTGCGTGATCATAAAATTCATTCAGCACTACTGAATAAAGAGTGGTCGTATTACCCAGCATACAGGCTGCGTTCATAAGAAGATTTACTGGCACCCCGGTTAATTGCTGAACCTTATGAGGTGTGAAGCCCGAAATAGTTTTTGAAAGGAAGTTAAAGCCTTCAATCCGCTCTTTTATGGATTTCTCATTTATGTATCCTGCCTGAATAATCAGGTTTAATAAGCCCTTCATTACTACATGAATACTTCCTGGTTGAATGGTCAGATGGACAGTGACTTTTGATGCAGTGAAAGTCAATCTGGGATTAATGAGAATAAGTTTTGGCGGATTATTTCCTGAAAACCTGTCACGAATTTCTGACCAGGGGACCTCCTGTCGTGAAGAAATACTATTACCGACAATGAGAATCAGATCAGACGTATAGATGGGTGAATAATCCAAATTAAGGTTTTGTTAAAAACAAGACAAAAAACCAAAAGTTCGGATTGAAGAGGTGTATCAAAACAGCGATTCTGTTTTTTCAAGCACCTTTTCCATTTCAATTCCTTTTCCCAGGACATCTTTAAACAGGTCGCCCTCTGACCTCACTCTTTCAATGGCATTCCGAATCGTGAAATCAGTCATTTTAAGTCCCTTTTTCACTTCATCCCAGTGAAGAGGCATGGATACTGTTGCGCCCGGCTTTGGACGCAGGGAATAGGGACTGGCTATGGTTGCACCCGGGCGATTCTGCAGAAAGTCGAGGTACATTTTACCCTGCCGTTCGCTGATCATTCGCTCAACGGTGGTGTATTCGGGTAATTGCTGATGAACGATATTGACGATGATTCGGGCAAACAGCTGCGATTGATCATATGTATATTTGGCTGCAAGAGGTATATAAATATGAATACCGGTAGACCCTGATGTTTTGGGAAAAGAAGGAACTCCGGCCAGATCCAGCACTTTTTTTACCAGGTTGGCTGCCTCAATAACCTGGTCAAATGTGTTTTTGTCGGGATCCAGATCAATGATACAGTAATCAGGGTAATCTTCAGATTGAATACGGCTGAACCACGGATTCATTTCAATGCATCCCAGCGAAGCCATCCACAGCAATGTGGCCTCATCGCTCCCTACAAGGAATTCCTTGTGCTCACCATCACTCGTAACATAAGGAAAAGTTCTTACCCATTCAGGCGATTTACCTTTTACATTTTTCTGGTAGAAATGCTGGCCGTGAATTCCGTTTGGAAAGCGGTTAAGTGATTGCGGGCGGTCCTTCAGGTAGGGCAGGATGTATTCGGCCACCTGGTAGTAGTAGTTGAACATGTCGCGTTTGGTGATACCGTCTTCAGGCCAATAGACTTTGCTCAGGTTGGTAAACTTCAGCTCGTGCCCGTTAATCGTTTTTACCTGGGTTTCTTCATTGGGATTCAACAGAGATCTTCGTTCACTTTTTGCCGGGGCATTAACAAGTGTTTGTTTCGATTTAGTTTTTTTTTCAGGTTTTACTTCTGATTTTTCTTGTTCAACGATTTCTGCAGTATCGGCTTCTTTTTCACGGACCACTTCAGAAGCCTTTTTATCCGTTCGCAGACCTTTAAAAGATGGATGCCTGAAAACGCCGTCATTCGTCATTTCTGTAAAAGTAATTTCGCAGATCAACTGCGGCTTCAGCCATATGGCACTTGCATGAGGCGGGTTAGGCCGGAACCGGGAGGGTTGGTTCACATCAGGGACTGTCTGGAACGGGCTTTCTTCAACTACAAGGGGTTTAAACTGTTTCATCATCTCACGCTGCAGTTTATCGGTGAAGCCGGTGCCTACTTTGCCCACAAACTGGAAAATGCCCTTTTCATAAACACCGAGCAGAAGCGAGCTGAAGAGTTTGCCGGTTCCTTCATTCACAGTGTAGCCGCCAATAACGACCTCCTGCCGTTTATGCACCTTGATTTTAAGCCAGTATTTTGACCGGATATCGGGAATATAGAGGCTGTCCTTTTTCTTGGCAATCATTCCTTCAAGTCCCAGTTTACCCGCTGCTTCAAAAAATTGCTTGCCATGTTCAGGGAACGCCTCGCTGATCCGGATCATATCGTTATTCTTCGGAAAGATATCATTGAGGATATCAAGCCGGCTGCTTAAAGGCAGGTTCATCAGGTTTTTCCCGTTGTACCAAAGGATGTCAAAAACGTACAAAACCAGCTGCCCGTCCGCTTCGCTCCTCCAATTCTGCAAAGCGCTGAAGTTGGATACGCCTTTTTCATTGAGCACCATGATTTCACCGTCGATTACCGCATCATTCTTCCATTGTTTCAGTGCTTCAGCGATGGGGTAGTATTTTTCGGTAAAGGATTTGTTATTTCTCGATTGCAGTTGCACCGATCC
The DNA here is from genome assembly GCA_035299085.1 of Bacteroidales bacterium. NCBI lineage: Bacteria > Pseudomonadati > Bacteroidota > Bacteroidia > Bacteroidales > Bacteroidales bacterium. The sequence continues at coordinate 12,389 of DATGXG010000057.1, forward strand.
TTCCTCGATAAAAGCTATAGTACGGTAGCCATCCCATTTCACCTCAAAAATCCACTCCGGATCATCAAACGGATCGTCTACAAGCGTTGCCAGCATGGGTTTGACCAGAGAAGGCATTTTCGACTTTTCAGCTTTTCGCAGAGCATTGCCTGTATTGCGGGGCTGTTTCTGGCTGATAGTACCGGTTTTAACCTGGTCATCCAGCTTTTTAATGGTGTTGTCCTTAGGTTGCCCATAAATATTAGTGCTGGTGACTTTGACTTCATCAATTGTTTTGCCCGACTGAACCGATTTATCTTCAAGTGTAATATCCCTATCCGTGGCAAATTCATCACGGTGCTTGATCATCAGCCAGCTGTTTTCACCCCGGGTGGCTGTTCGGACCAGGGCGAATTCACCTTTCAGTTTTTTACCATACAGGGTTATTTTAAGCTGACCGCTTTCAAGACTTTGGAGCAAATGGCGTTCCTTGTCCTTTTTCGATTTTCCCTGAAAATTCGAGGGCTCATATGTGCCCTCATCCCAAACAATAACTGTTCCGGCACCGTATTCGCCTTTCGGAATAATGCCTTCAAAGTCGCGGTAATCAAACGGATGGTCTTCCACCATCATGGCCAGTCGTTTTACCGCAGGATCGAGTGTAGGCCCTTTGGGTATTGCCCAGCTTTTAAGCACCCCGTCCATTTCAAGCCTGAAGTCATAGTGCAGGCGGGTTGCCGCATGTTTCTGAACAGTAAATTTAAGTGATTTCTTATCAGCACTTTTACCACCGAATGGTTCCGGGGTAATAGTTGGATCCCGTTTTTCCCTGTATTTTTCGAGTGCCATAACCTAACGTAATAGTAATGGATTAACAGTTGATTCAACAACATGTTTAGCGCAGAATGATTGATCAGGAATGCAATAAAAACTAACTTTACTGTAACGATTCAAAAAATATGCTATGAAATCAATTTTATGTCTGGTTGTTGTTACAGTATTATTTTCAGCAGTTTCCTTTGGGCAACAGTCGCAAAAGAAACTTGTATGGTCGGATGAGTTCGATTATTCAGGACTTCCCGATTCAAAGAAATGGCAGTATGAGGAAGGACTCATACGGAATAATGAGGCTCAGTATTACACCAAAGCAAGGCAGGAGAATGCAAAAGTTGAAAACGGGGTGCTCACCATCACCGGGCGTAAAGAGGAATATAATGGTGCGCATTATACTTCGGCCAGTATCAATACGAAGGGTAAGTTTGAATTCACAAAAGGTCGGGTTGAAGTAAGAGCTAAATTGCCCGAAGGCAGGGGCACATGGCCGGCAATCTGGACGCTGGGCACAAACATTGAGAAAGTCGGATGGCCGGTTTGCGGAGAAATTGATATTATGGAATTCGTTGGTTATGAGCCTGATAAGGTTTATGCCAACGTACACACGGGCGATTACAATCATACAAAGGGAACCGGCCGTGGTGGGAGTATTACGTATAACAGACCATTTGATGATTTCCACATTTATGCCGTTGAATGGTACAATAATCGCATGGATTTCTATTTTGACAATACAAAATACTTCACCTGTACAAGGAAAAATGAGGGATTGGGGGAATGGCCATTTACCGAACCCCAGTATTTGCTGGTCAACCTGGCCATCGGCGGCGCCTGGGGAGGTACAAAAGGAATTGACGATTCTATATTTCCCGTTACTTATCAGATTGATTATGTGAGGGTGTATTCACTGGAATAGGCAGGTATTGAAAGTCGGTTGCAACTTTCCTGCATTCCGGAGTGTTATCCCCCGAAATGTCTTATGAGAAGAATTGTTGCAGCCATTAATATGACAATTGACGGGTATGCTGACCATACGGCGGTCACTCCTGATGAAGAAGTGCATGAACATTACAGTGAGTTATTAAGCAATGCCGATGCCATATTATACGGGAGGATAACCTACCAGCTGATGGAATACTGGTTAACCGTGCTTGAGAATCCTACCGGTAATGCAGCCATGGATGAATTTGCGTTGGTAATTGACAGGATTCCGAAGGTCGTTTTTTCAAATACGCTGAAATCAGTTGATTGGAAAGGCACACGGATAGCCAGCCGGGATCTTAAAGATGAAGTTACCGACCTTCGGCAACAACCCGGTAAAGATATCCTTGTGGGCAGTCCAAGTATTATCATTTCACTGATGAACCATCAGTTGATTGATGAACTGCAGCTGTGTGTGCATCCCGTTCTGGCTGCAGGCGGTATGCCATTGTTTAAAAACATACGTGAAAGGACGGTTTTAAAACTATTACGGACAAAAACATTTAAAGGCGGAGCTGTGGTGTTTTATTATGAGCCGGGAATGGAGGGATAAATCTCCTGGAAATTAAAATTGTCGGGGTGAGAAGACTCGAACTTCCGACCCCTACGTCCCGAACGTAGTGCGCTAGCCAACTGCGCTACACCCCGATACAATTTCTATGGGCGCAAAAATAGTAAAAACAATAACAAAACTATAATTTTTTAGAATTTGTTAATGGGACCAATGGGACCTAAGTGACCTATGCGATATACCGGCCATTTGATAATACGTCGTATACGTCGTATATGTCTCATACGTCCCATTAACTATTCTCCTCATTTCTTGCATCCAGCCTTGCCTTAGTCATCCTTTCCCTGATTCCTCCTTCCTTCAAAAATGCTCTTTCCAAAGCTGCAATTTGCTTGTCAAGAAGATAACATGTAATATAAATTAAACAAATCAGCGAATTGGCACATATTTCGGGGTCCGGATTTTCGATTGCTTTTTTGTAGGTTTCATAATTAGCATTTGGGGTCTTGTTTAGCTCCCGGAATCTTTTTGTAAGACGATGATTCTTATCCCATAGTTCCAGTTTTTGTTTTCTGATAAAGTCTTTGTAGTCAAGTATAAGCTCTTCCAGTGATGCCCGTGCAACATTCGTAAGAGTAATTTCTGTTTGCTTTGAAGTCCCTGAGGCCATACTGCCTTCAGCAATATTTTGTTTACCGCTTCTGGCAGCCTGTTTCATTTGGTCATATGTTCTGTCGCGCTTTGATATGAAACGATCAATAAAATGAAGAGTACCGTCATAAATGATCTCTGCCTTTTGGTAAGATATAAGCTTTTCATAACCGCCATGCGGTGGTATGAAACCGGAATTTTGATTGGTTTTCATGATGGGTCATTAATGGATTTACAACTAACAAGGTTTCTTTCAGAGAAATAAATTTAGGAAAAAGAGTAATAACATGCAATAGTTTTGGGACGAATAGGACCTATGAGACCTATGTGTTTTTCCTAGCAGATCAAGGATGGTCCGTCGTATACGTCCCATCCGTCCCATAGGTCCCATTACAATTTATTTTTCTTCACCCCAACCCCAAACGCCTCTGCCGGGTTTTTCACTATTAATTGGTTTATTTCTTTGTCTGAAAAACCTTGCTTTTTTAATTCGGGAATCAGCTTTGTAAAAACGGTTGTATATCCCCTGAATTCCCCGCCATCTGGCTTTGCCGGATCATACCATCCCGCGTCATGAGAGATTAGCACGTTGCTAAGCAGCTTCTCATTTTTCATTTTTACCAGGAGGGTAACATATTCCATCACATTGTCATCGCTCAACCCGTCAAAGCTCACCCAGGCTCCCATTTTTGCAGCCCTGATATGATTTTGAACATCTTTCTCATTCTGGGCATGAACCCAGATAAAGGCTTCAGGTGATACACCCTGCTCTTTCAGAACCTCCAGTTCCGCGAAAGCAAGAACAGCAGGTCCGGTGTGCGATGCGATAGTCAGTCCGGTTTTCAGATGTGTCATCGCCGCAGCTTTTACTAATTTGCTGTGTAAATCACTGAGGCTGTCGCCTCCCACACCAATTTTAATAAAACCGGGCCTGATACCGGTGCCTTTAATTCCTTCATTCCATTCTTTAGTCCATCTCTCAGATAGTTGTTCCGCAGTTTCATCATAGACAAAGCCCGGCAAATACTTGTTGTTACCGGCACCATAATATCCGTATTGGTGACCAGGTTCAACCCTGTTGAATCAGCCAGCATTTTGAGTAAAAGAGGATCCCTTCCAAGGTATTCCGGGGTGCATTCAATAATTGCATTGCACCCGGATTTTTTCACTTCCCGCAGGTAAGGAAGCACAGCAGAAGCCACTTTTGCCCTGTCCCACCTGGAATCCGTTATCAGGTCAGCCCCGATAAAATCTACAAGAAAATGTTCATGCGTAAGCACAGTACCCAGTTGATTCACAGGAACCGGGCCATTGACTGTCATGACATAGTTGTTATCAGTCGAACACCGGATACCGAGTGCCGATATAAGAAGAATGAAACAACGATAAACCTGCTTCATAATTTCCACATTTCTATCTAATATAGTATAAATTCTCTTTATAATAAACGATGTGATCACTCAGGTGTTTTATTGGTAAATGCTGACCACCACCCTCATACTTTTCATTGGCGGAATAACTGCGGGACTCTTGGGGGCCCTTACAGGACTCGGCGGAGGCGTTATTATTGTTCCGTTGCTTACCGTATTCTTTGGCGTAGATATCCGCTATGCGATTGGTACTTCACTGATTTCAGTTATCGCCACTTCATCCGGCGCTGCCTCAGCCTATCTCAAAGAAGGCCTTTTGAACATCCGCATAGGTATGTTCCTTGAAATTGCCACTACCTTGGGGGCTATAGGCGGTGCAGCAATTGCCCTTTTCGCCCCGGTGAATGCCATTTCCATTGTTTTTGGAATTGTGCTTATCTATTCTGCAATAAATTCATTCAGAAAAAGAAAAGACCCAATCATTACAGGAAATGGTTCATTAGTGAAAGAATCCCGTCTTTCGAAGCTTTTACGTACCGAAGGTTCCTATAAATTATCCTCTGAAACAAGGTATTATAAAGCTCAAAACCTGCCCGGGGGATTTGCTGTTATGTCGCTTGCCGGTGTATTGTCGGGATTGCTGGGCATTGGATCGGGGGCATTAAAGGTAATTGCTATGGATTCGATAATGAAAATCCCATTCAAGGTATCCACTTCAACAAGTAACTTCATGATCGGAGTTACAGCTGCCGCCAGTGCCGGGATTTATTTAAGCCGCGGATATATTGACCCGGTATTGTCAATGCCCATCATGATCGGCGTCTTAATTGGCGCCCTTACAGGGGCAAAAGTCCTGCTGAAATCACAAACCAAAAAAATCCGCATTGTATTTTCAATAGTGATTATGCTTCTTGCACTTGAAATGATATACAGCGGCATCACAAAGAACGTATGAAAAATGAGAGAGGGTAATAACCTGAATGACGAAAAAATGAGGAATGCAATGGGATGGCTGTTGCGCATTGGTGTAATCATCTCGGCTATTCTTGTACTTATTGGCGGCATCCTGTTTTTCATTCAACATCCGCATGAAACCCGTAATTATTCGGTATTTGCTGGCGAACCCGACAGGTTCCGTTCTGTTTCGCTGATCCTTGACAATGCCATTCATTTTAAAGGACGAGCGGTCATCCAGTTGGGATTACTGGTTCTCATTGCCACCCCGGTGATCAGGGTGTTTTTCTCCCTGCTTGGTTTTTTGATTGCAAAAGATTGGATTTATGTGGTTATAACGTTGATCGTGATGATTATTCTGCTTAACAGTCTTTTTGCGTTTTAGTGGTTCTGTTTTAAAGTAGTTCCAAGTAGTTCCAAGTGGTTCTAATTGGTTCCAATTGGTTCCTATTTCTTTGAAACAAATTTGAAACAACTTGAAACAACATGAAACAAATATAAACCAACTAATCACTAAATTAGCTCCATGAAATACATCGCATTAGCCCTCATCTGGTCGGCCTATTGCTTTCAGCACAGCTACCTGATCAGCAATGGATTTATCGGCGTTGTGAGATCACGTTATAAAAAGTTCTTTCCTTTTTACCGGCTGGTTTATGTAATGATTTCTTTCGTGCTGCTGGTTCCGGTGCTTTATTATTCTCGTATATGGCGAAGTGAAGTAATTTTTACCTGGAGTCCATTCTGGAATTATGTCCGTTTAGCATTGATTGCCATATCTCTTTTCATTGCGCTGAAATCACTGTTCATTGATTATGACATCCTGGCATTCATCGGAATCCGTCAGATTATGAATTCCCAGGGTCACAGCGAAAGCATGCAAACCGGTATTAAGAAAACCGGATTGCTTGGTATAGTAAGGCATCCTCTCTATTTTGCCTCTATCGTACTGCTCTGGTGCAATACATTCTGCATTTCAGATATTGTTGTCAATTCTGTTCTTACGCTTTACTTTATTATCGGAACCCTGCTCGAAGAACGCAAGCTGGTGCTTGAGTTCGGGGATTCATATGTGCAGTATCAGAAGGAAGTCCCGATGCTCATCCCGTTTTTAAAAAGAAAATTGAAGCTGAAGCTTTGATCTGGCCTGATTTCGATTATCCTTCCGTACGGGATCTATAATACCTGCATACCCTGTTCATTACACAAACAGGGCATTGAGGGTTTGTTGGCCGGCAAATTTCACGTCCCAGGAAAGAGAAGCACATTCCAATTTCATTCCAGGTTGATTTTGGAAATATGTTCATGAGCTGTTTCTCGATTTTATCCGGGTTTTCGCTTTCTGAAATACCTAAACGGGGAACTACTCTTACAACATGCAGATCAACGATAATTCCATATGCTTCTGCTCCCGATTCACGGGCAATTACGTTGGCTGATTTTCTTCCGATGCCCGGAAGATTTACCAGTTCCGGCAAGATGACCGGTATTTTATCGTCGTCTCCAACAACCTTTGCTATTTTAGATAACCATATGGCCTTTTTTCTGAAACTCCTGATTGAGCTGATATTTTTCTGAATATCTTCAACCTGTGCATTTGCCAGTTCCATTATTGTAGGATAAACTTTAAAAAAATCCGGTGCTATCTTATTGATACGCTTATCCGAATCCTGTGCTGCAAGGATAACCATTACAAGAAGCTCATAACGGTTTTTATAATCCAAGGGGTGTTTCCTGCCCGAGTATTTCTTCAATAACGGTTCAGAGCTTTCCACCCAGTCAGTTTCTTTTATGATTTCAGTATCATTCATACACTGAATAAGAATTACGATTAACGGTTTTACAGTTCAATTCAGTGATAACAGCCACAACCCTTCTTTTGTTTGTTTTGGGGTCGGACCACGCTGGTCCGACCCCGATAACTAGTTCCAAAGTAGTTCCAAATTGTTAAAACTTGTTTGAAACAACCTTGAAACTATTTGAACAACTTCTTCACCGGCACCGGGAAAAACTCCGGGGTACTGCTCCTGTAAGCTTTGTATTCTTCGCCAAAGAATTTCTCCATCTCGGTTTCTTCACCTTTGATCTGCAACTTAAAAACAATGTAAGCCACCACACTGGCGCTGAAAACCAGCCAAGAATTCATCATAAATGATGTGCCGGGAATCATAAAAAGAATAATGGCGGCATATAACGGGTTACAGCAAAGATAGAAGGCACCCTTTGTTACCAGCCGGGTTTCTTTGATACCTTTAAGCAGCGCAGGAATGGTTGAGAAATACATGATGAAACCGAGTATTACAAGAGCCAGTCCTATGAAGAAAAGAATTCTGTGTTCATCCGGGAAAAACCGGAATGAACCTTTCAAAACAATGCTTACAATGATTGTAACTGCAAGCCATGGCAGGGCAATGCGGCCAATCTTCGGTCCCACACCGTAAAAGTTTAGTTTTGACATAATTTAAAGTTTTGGAATTTTCTTTTTCCCATGCAAAATAAAAAAAAGTAATTTTAAAACCTCATAAAAATGTTTCTGCGTGGAGCACAAAACCATAGGAAATACCGGTGTGAAAATACCACCGATAATCTTCGGCACAAGCGCCCTGGGGAATCTTTACACAGCCCTACCTTACGAAACCAAGCTGGCCATTGTAAGCGAATGTTTAAAACATGTACCGAAACCCGTTGTCTTTGATTCAGCAGGTAAATACGGTGCCGGGTTGGCTCTTGAGGAACTGGGTAGAATACTTCATCAATTGAACATCAGTCCGGATGATGTGGCGATCAGCAATAAACTGGGCTGGATAAGAATGCCATTGCTTACACCGGAACCTACTTTTGAGAAAGGGGTATGGATGGATATTCAGCATGATGCCCGCCAAAATATCAGTTATGAAGGTATTCATGAATGCTGGGAGCAGGGTAATGCCTTGCTGGGCAATTATAAACCAGCTCTTGTTTCGGTTCATGACCCCGACGAATACCTGGCCATGGCCACTGACAAAGCTCATTTCAACAAGTTGTTCTCTGATATTCTTGAAGCTTATAAGGCTTTAGGTTCTTTAAAAAAAGAGGGCATTGTAAAAGCTGTCGGAGTTGGAGCCAAGGACTGGACTACAATCCGGATGATCGCAAATGAAGTGAACCTCGATTGGGTTATGTTTGCCAACAGCCTTACCATTTACAGGCATCCACAGGAGTTACTTGATTTTATGGATGAACTGCATAAAAAAGGAGTTGCCATTATCAACTCCGCGGTTTTTCATGCGGGTTTTCTTACGGGCGGTGACTTTTTTGATTATGTTAAAATCAAGCCTGACTCGGAAGTGAACAAAAGCCGGTTTCAATGGCGCGAAGAGTTTTTTTCTGTCTGCAAAAAGCATAATGTGCTTCCGGCCAATGCCTGTGTTCAATTTGCATTAACTGCGCCGGGTGTGGTAAGTATATCACTGAACACGTCCAACCCGGCCCGTATAAAAGATAATGTGCAATCGGTAAATTGCACAATACCGGGTGATTTCTGGAAAGAAATGATTGACCGGAAACTGATTGATACTGATTATTATTCTTATTTAAAGTTTTAAACTCAATGACAAGGAAAATGAATGCCGCAGTCCTGTCGGAATACAGGCATGTGGAATGGAAATCGGTTAACGTCCCCGAAATAGCGGGTAATGAAGTGCTGATAAAGGTTGGATATGCCTGCATATGCGGAAGCGATCAACATGTGTTCCTCGGTGAATTTCACCCGCGAACAAGCGTTCCCCTAATACAGGGTCATGAATTTGCCGGTACTATTGTTGAAACCGGTCCTGATGTGAAACTGTTCCGCGAAGGCGACCGCGTAGCGGTTGACCCCATCATCTGGTGCGGTCACTGCCCGGCCTGTAAACGGCATCATTACCCTGCATGTTCTACTCTTCGTTTGGTAGGAATTGACCTCGACGGCGGATTCAGTGAATACATGAAGGTACCTGAAACCATGCTGTACAAGGTAACCGACAACATTTCAGATCAGCATGCCGCTTTGGTTGAGGTCATTTCAATAGGCTTCCATGCCTGTAAACGGGCAGGAGTTCAATCTGGTGACACAGTGGTAATATGGGGTGCGGGAAAAGTTGGTCAGTGCATTCTGCAGGCTGTAAGGACAAAAACAACAGGCACTGTTATTATGGTTGATATTCTGGATGAGCGACTGGCCATGGCGAAAAAGGCCTATCCGGATATTTTCACAGTGAATGCGACTAAAACAGATGCCATTGCAAAAATCAAGGAGATAACAGGTAACGAAGGAGTAGATATAGCTTTTGAAGCTGTCGGACATACAAAAGAATTGCCCGGAGTGATTAACCCTGTACGAGGCGCCATCCAGGCAATTCGTGGCGCAGGCAAAGTATGCGTGCTTGGACTGTCCACTGAGCCGTCACCGATCGTTATGAGGGAACTCATATGGAAGGAAGGTACCATCATCACTTCACGGGTATCTCATGGTGAATTTGCCGAGACCATTGATAACATGAACCGGGGAACATTAAAGCCCGGAGCGCTGGTGACCGACATACTTCATCCTTCAAAAACCCAGGAAGCTTTCGAAATGCTGGAAGAAGAACCTGATAAACATTTGAAGATCCTTCTAAAATTCGGTGAATGAAGATCGATTCACACCAACATTTCTGGAAATATAATCCAACGGAATATTCCTGGATCAGCAACGAAATGAATGTGCTGAAAAAGGATTTTTTACCCGGGGACCTTTTTACTGAACTTACCAAATACGGTATGGACTCCTGCATTGCTGTCCAGGCCAGGCAGTGCCCCGAAGAAACCCGGTGGTTGCTTGAACTGGCAACTCAGAATGATTTTATAAAAGCTGTTGTCGGCTGGGTTGACCTTTGTTCCGGTGATGTGAAAAGCCAGCTCGATGAATTCACACAACACCGGAAATTTGTGGGTGTCCGTCATGTGGTTCATGACGAACCGGATGATAATTTTATACTCCGGGACGATTTTTTGAACGGAATCAGCCTTTTAAAGAATTACTCATTAACCTATGATTTACTGCTGTTCCCGAAACATCTTCCCGTGGCAGAGCGTTTGGTAAGCATGTTCCCCGATCAGCCTTTTGTTTTGGACCATATTTCAAAGCCCCTGATCAGGCATAAGAAAATTCACCCCTGGAAGGAAGACCTGTTGCGACTTGCCGCACACGACAATGTATTCTGCAAGATTTCAGGAATGGTAACCGAGAACGACTGGCAAAGACGTCAGATGGAAGACTATATTCCTTACCTGGATATTGTTTTCGATGCGTTTGGTGAAAACCGCCTGATGTACGGAAGCGACTGGCCGGTATGCAAAGTGGCCGGTGATTACTCTCACGTATTGAATGTGGTTGAACGATATATGGAGAAAATGCCCGAAGGTGTTCGGGAGAAAATTATCGGATTGAATTGTAGGGAGTTTTATTTTAAGTGATTAGTGATTAGTGACTGGTGACTGGTAACTGGTAACTGGTGACTGGTGACTGGTAACTGGTAACTGGTAACTGGTTAGGTCCCATTAGTCTCTAATGTCCCTGAACCGAATATCGGATACCGAATACCGAATACTGCTTTTGGCGGAGTATTGCCTGTGCAGGCAGATTGCTTCACCCCGCAGGAATCGGGGTTCGCAATGACGGTGGCTACTAGACATTCACAAACGTTGAAATCTTCTTTACAAGCTTATTGATATCCACAGGCTTGGTGATGTAGTCATCACTACCGGCTTCGATTGTGGAACTGACTTCCTTTTCTGTGGCAAAGGCCGACTGGGCTATAATGGGTGTTTTCGGCTTTATTTTTTTTATTTCTTTAATGGCATCAATCCCGTTCATGATGGGCATTTTTATGTCCATCAGTACCAGGTTGATGTTATCGCTGTTTTTTATCATGTTCACCGCATCCAGCCCATTCTTTGCACGGCAGGTGACAATATTACGCTGTTTCAGAGATTCCTTCAGAAACAGGTAGCTGATCTCATCATCTTCGGCAATCAACACATTGAGGCACGGGATAAGATTAACCTGTGTTTCATGGGTTTCGCCCTGGAAAAACTCTTCGTCGATCTGGCATGGCAGCGAAAATGAAAATATGGAACCTATACCCGGTTCGGATTCCACATACATTTTTCCGCCCATCAGTTCAACATATGCTTTGGATATTGCCAGTCCCAGCCCGATTCCATCCTGGGGATTGGTGGTCTCCACCTGGCGGAAGCGTTCAAATATTTTCTCCTGCAAATCTTTGCGGATACCAACTCCGGTATCTTTCACAAAAAACAGCAGGTTCATGCCATTCTGCAGCCTGCATCCCAATTCAATTTGGCCGCCTCTTTCAGTGAATTTAAGTGCATTTTTAATAAGGTTTGTCAGTATCTGACCTAGTTTGGTTTTATCGGTGTCAATAATAAACTCCTGTTTGGGCAAATCTACCTGGGAAGCAAGCGTTATCCCTTTATTTTGTGATTCGGGGGTGAAAAGGAGCAACAGTTCGTTAAGCAATCCGCGAATATTTGTTTTTTCATTTTTTACTTCGATAAGTCCGGCCTCAATGCGTGAAATGTCAATCAGGTCGTTTATAATGCTCAGCATACGTTTTCCGCTCATTTCAATTACCTGGGCATATTTTAATCTTGTTTCTTCGGATAGCGCAGGTCGTTTGAGCAATTCGGCAAAACCAAGCACCCCGTTCATCGGAGTCCTGATCTCATGGCTCATGTTGGCCATGAAAGCTGATTTAAGCCTGTCGCTTTCTTCAGCTTTTTCCTTGGCTTTTTTGAGTTCGTATTCCGTATTTTTTAATTCGGTAATGTCGGTGAAAGTTGTATAAACACCGTTCGGTTTTTCATCTGAATTGTTGAACTGAGGAATTGCACTTATAAGGATCCAAACCTGTTCGTTCTTTGAGGGGTTGTAAACTCCCATAATCACATCCTTAACAGGCAACCCTGAATTCAGTGCCTGTAAAGCGGGGTGTTCTTCGCCGGGAAATTCAGTTCCATCTTCATGAATCGATTTCCATTCGGAATTAAACGACGTACGGCTTTTCAACTGTTCAATACTTAAACCAAGAATGCGTTCGGCTGCCGGGTTCGCCGTTAATATCGCTCCGGTGGCATCCTGGTAAACCACTCCCTGGCCCATGGTTTCAAACAATGTCCTGAATTGCTTTTCCGTTTCCTTGCGCTGCCTGATATTGATCCATGCACGGATATTCCGTTGGACAACCAGGTCGATATTTCGGAATGAGTCCGGAGATTTTACAAGGTAATCTATGGCACCTGATTTCATAGCCTTTACGGCGGTTTCCTCGTCACCATACGAAGTCATCACAAGAATAGGGAGTGTTTGTTCTTCGGAATCCGCATTCAGCAGATCCATTGCGCTGCCATCAGGCAGGTTGATATCGGCTAGTATGAGATCAGGAATTCCATTGGAAATTATTTGCTTGTATTCCCGTATTGATCCGGCTTCCAGAATTTCATAACTAACTTCGGATCCCGAAAGAGTTCTTTTTATAACCTCTGCGTGTGCGGGTTCATCCTCTAACAGAATTAACCGGTAATTATTTTTATTTTTCATTTGCAATGCGGGTATTTATTCCAAACCACCCAGTAAAACCCGAAAGTCTCAATCAGTTTTGAAAATTTAGTCAAATCGAAAGGCTTTACCAGGTAGCTGTTTACATTATATTCGTATGCTTTGGATATATCTGTTTCGGCATCTGATGTAGTGAGTACAACAGTGGGAATGTTCCGGAGGCATTCATCATCCTTAATTTTCTGCAGCACTTCTATTCCATCTACTTTCGGCAGCCTCAAATCCATCAGGATAAGATCAGGGCGTGGCGAAGAACCTGGATCTTTGTATTCGCCCTGACGGAATAAGTAATCTAGCGCCTGTTGCCCGTCGCTCAGGTGTGTGATCCGGTTATTGATCCGGTTCTTTTTGAAATTCCGAAGCGCAATCTCTGCATGCGCCGGATCATCTTCAATAAATAATATGATCAAAGGATTTCCCTCCATAATTCAATCCATTATTCGTGTTTTATCAAGTGTAAAGAAAAATGCAGTGCCTTTTCCTTTTCCTTCTGACTCAAACCAGATAGTGCCACCATGAACCTCAACTATTCTTTTTACCATAGCCAGACCGATTCCTGATCCTTCAGTTCCGGTGTCAAGCTTTTCAAAAAGTCCGAAAACCTTATGCCTGTATCTTGGATCGATCCCCGATCCGTTGTCTTTAATAAACAATATAAGTTCATTCCGGTTTTCCTCAATCTTCGCGCCCAGCTCAATTAAAGGTTCTTTTTGATCACCCATAAACTTAACCGCGTTGTCGATAAGATTCTGGTACAACTGAATAAGGCGCTGCTGGTGACCGGATATCATAACTCCAGGACCTGTAATGTCAACCTTTACATTTCGTTTTGTGATGCTTCCTGCCACCAGGTCGAGAGCAGTTTGGATGATGTCCTGCATTAAAAATTCAGATTTCGGATCTTCTTTACGACCGATCCTGGACAGGTTGAGCAGTTCATCCAGAAGGACGCCCATTTTATCCGCTGCATTCTGAATAAACCCGATGTCTTTATCCTGTGCCGGTTTATCGTTGCTTTCAATATCTTCCTTCAGATACTCCGTGAACGATTTGATTGTAACAAGAGGACTTTTGAGATCATGTGAAACCGTATAGATGAACCTTGTGAGTTCTTCGTTCTTCTGCTTGATCTCGGATTCGGTTTTTTTATGATCGGTAATATCCTCAAACACCGTCGCAAAATATCCTTTGCGGGGGGAAATAATATTGATAATAAAATATTTCTGAATATCCGGTATATACGTTTCAAACCGGTAAGGAACCCCTGTGGCCGCTACCTGGTAATATTGCTCTGAATACAATCCGGGTTGCGGACCTATTTCAGTAAGGGCACTGCCTTTCAGCGCTGCATATTTATCGTAAGCGGAGTTGGTTTCAATAAGCTTATAACCTGAAGGCCGGCTACCATGGTAAATTACCTCGTGGAGCCCTACGGCTTCAGGAATATTCTCAAACAGGGAGCGGAATTTCTCTTCACTTTGCAACAGGGCCTCATTGGCTGCCTTTCTTTCAGAAATATCTTCCACTGTGAATATCGACTTTACATAGTTTCCATTGTAATCGGTTATAGAGGTAACCGATACATGCACCCAGAGCGGATTCCCGTCTTTACGAATATATCGCTTCTGGTAATCGAACATTTTCATTTCGCCTTCCTGCAATTGGGTATTCAGGGTGGCGGACATTTTCCGGTCATCAGGACAGGTAATATCATAAATTGTTTTACCGATAAGTTCATCCTGTGTGTAGCCCAGGATTTCACAAAGACGGTTATTCACTCTTACCAGGCGGTCATTATTATCGGTTTCGGCAATTCCAATGGCTGCAAAATCAAAGATTCCCTGGAGCCGCTGTTGATTTTCCCTCAATTCTTCAGCCGATATCTTCTGGGCTGTGATGTCCAGTCCGATACCAATCTGCAACCCGCTCTTTAACCGGATATTTGCCCACATGGAGTCAACTATAGAACCGTTTTTGGCTGTGGCTTTCCATTCCTTCCACCCCGATTCAAGCGATTGCATATAATGTATAACCTCCTGGCGGCAGCAGGGGTCGGGATAAACCTTTTCCAAAATTTTACCGTCTGCAGCATCAGATTCCTCCCAACCGAGGATATTTTTATGTTCTTTATTGAACCTGAAATTTTTCAGTTCGGGATCATAGATGTTTACCATGACCGGGATATTATTGAAAATACTTTCAAATAATTCCCGTTCATTGGATAAGATTTTGGTTCGTTGTTCAATCTCCGTGAGGTCAGTCATGGTAATAATAATGCGTTGCAATTCATCCTGCTGATTAACCACCGGCACTGTATTATAACTGATGATTCTCACACAATTATCTTTAAGCCGCAATAGTCTGACCTTATAGTTTTTCCTGAACTCGCCTTTCAATGCCAGGGCTAGTGGCCATTGGCCGAAGCCAATGACTAAGCCGTCAGTGTGCATGAGGACAAATTCTTCGGTATACTTGTCAAGATGGTTCAAACCTTCTGCCTCGGATTCAAACCCGTGAATAGCGGCAGCCGAATGATTCATTGAAATGATATTGCCCTTTTCATCTGAAACTACGAACCCTATTCCTATATTACTGATAACTGCGTCCAGTATGCTATGTTCTAACCGCAGAGAGGATTCGGTTTCTTTTCGATCGGTAACATCCTGGATAGTAGTCAGCATGGTATGATTTCCGTCAACCATAAGCCTTTCGGATGAAATCAGCACCGTATATTTTTTTCCGGACCTGCTGCTAATGACAGTTTCGAAATTGCTCAGCATTCCTGATTTCCTTATCTCCGCCACCATATAGCCACGGCTGGCTGGATTCGCAAACATATTCAGCAATAACGACGATCGTCCTATAACATCTTCCCGGCTGGTTTCAAACAGCGAAAAAAACGCATCATTGGCCTCAAGGATGGTTCCGTCTTCGACTATGCTGATTACCAATGCATTTGGACTGGATTTAAAAGCTGCTTCGAAAAAAGCGCTGTATTTGCCGGTTTGCAGATCTTGCATAATGTAACGTACAACCCGGGTAAAACAATAGCGGGCCGTCATTGTTTTTAATCTGACTCATTTCCCGTTCAGGTTTTCCCTTTTTGCACAATAAAGTTTTTGAAATAAATCGGTTTGCATGTTCAGACATATTCCGGTAATATCCTGGTTTGACAAAGACACGATAAGGCATTTGCGCCTCCCGTTCAGCTTTTATCTTCTTCCGGTATATCTTTTTTCACTGAGCCAGGCAATCTCAATCGCACCCTCATCGGCTATTACAGGATTTGTAATCCTGCATTTTTTCGTCTTTCCTGCAACCAATGGGTATAACAGTTACCAGGACAAGGATGAAACCAGTATCGGTGGACTCAAGTATCCTCCCAAAGTTTCAGTGAACCTGCTTTATGCTTCCCTGATGCTTGAAGTAATTGCTATCCTTTCGGCACTTCTTGTAACGCCTGTCTTCTCCGTAATGATCTTTATCTTTTTACTCATGTCGCATTTATACAGCTATCGCGGCATCAGGCTTAAAAGGTACCCGATCACAGCTTTCATGATCGTCTTTATATTCCAGGGTGCTTTTGTCTACATGATGTCTGCTGAATGCATACAGCCTCATTCGCTGGCCGGTCTTTTTAATACCGGCCAGATCCTTTGCCTCCCCGTATCAAGCCTGTTCATCGGCAGCATGTACCCGCTGACCCAGATATACCAGCACAAGGCCGATAAAGAAGACGGTGTTATAAGTATCAGTTATATGCTGGGTTACAAGGGAACATTTGTTTTTTCCGGTGCGCTGTTTGCTATGGCAACCACATTGCTGATCGTTTATTTTGCAGGTATTAGCAGGCTCTTGTTTGTTCTGCTTTTTATCGCATGTATTCTGCCCGTAGTTTTGCGCCTGTCGCGCTGGTTTGCTGAAGTCAGAAAAGATCCTGCCCGCGCAGACTTCGAAAACACAATGGTCATTAATAGGATTTCCGCAGTTTGTATGAACCTGTTTTTTATTCTTATTTTCTTTCTGAACCATAAATTCGGTACCCGATGAGCCGCATCGTTTCGATTGGCACAGCTGTTCCCGGGTACAAAACAAGCCAGGACCGTATCCTTGAATTTATGATCAGTGCTTATGAAAACGATCTAGCATCCAGGAAGCTTAAAGCGCTCTTCCGTTCAAGCCGTATTGAAACAAGATATTCTGTGATTCCTGATTTTGGCAGCGAGGAATCACAATTTTTCAATGAACAGGGTCGTCCCGGGGTGAATGAACGGATGTCGTTATTCAGGCTCAAAGCCTTACCTCTTGCACTCGAGGCCATCAAAAAGGCAACATCGCGCCTTGTTCCCTGTTTTGATCCGGCATCAGTGACCCACCTGATAGCTGTAACATGCACCGGCCTCCACTCTCCCGGTCTTGATGCGATGATTGTAAAAGAAATGAAGCTGAGGGATGACATTTGCAGGATCCCCATTAATTTTCAGGGTTGCAATGCAGCCTTTCCTGCCATGAAAGTGGCCGATATGATTGCGTTTTCTGATCCCGGTTCAAAAGTGCTTGTGGTTTGTGTTGAGTTATGCACGCTTCATTTCAGTGCCAATAACAATGATGACAACCTTCTTTCGAACACCTTGTTTGGTGACGGCGCTGCGGCAATGATCGTTGTTCCTGATAAAATAGCCGATAAAAGCAGGTGGAACGGATTTGAAATCAAAGGATTTTATTCAAGTCTTTTCTCTGAGGGTAATGACCTGATGGGCTGGAATATCGGAGAACATAATTTTGAAATGATCCTCAGTCATGATGTCCCGGTTTTTTTGGGATCCAATATCAGGAATTTTATTTCCGCAGCAGAGGAAAAACTTGGCATTGCTGAATCCGATATCCGCCACTGGGCTGTTCATCCGGGAGGCAAAAAGATCCTCGATGAAATGATAAAAGCTGTCGGACTCAACGGTAATTCACTTTTGGATTCTTACAAGGTCTTGCGTGAATATGGTAACATTTCATCACCTACAATCCTCTTTGTTCTTAATGAAATTGTAAAAAAAAGCCTGTCGGCGGGTGACAATGTTTTTGCAGTGGGCTTTGGCCCGGGAATTACGATGGATGCTTTATGGCTTACTTATGCCTGACTTTACTCAAAGATCGGAAAAGCCTGAGATGATGGATTCTCCGGTTCCGGAAAATCTTTTATTCCGCAACCTGGCTGAACTGGACATCCTGAACCGGCATTTCGGAGGTCATTCCGCATCAATCAGGGGAATACAAAAACTGGTGAAACCTGATGGAAAAGTA
The DNA here is from genome assembly GCA_035299085.1 of Bacteroidales bacterium. Classification (NCBI taxonomy): domain Bacteria; kingdom Pseudomonadati; phylum Bacteroidota; class Bacteroidia; order Bacteroidales; species Bacteroidales bacterium. Next base: position 30,606 of record DATGXG010000057.1, read on the forward strand.
TACCATGTTGTGGACCTGGGATGCGGAAGCGGTGATTCAATGAAACAAATCGCACTGTGGTGCCGGAAAGCGAATATCAAAATAAAGCTTACAGGTGTTGATGTGAGCGGCGATGCGATCCGCTATGCAAAGCTTCAGTGTTCGGGTTTCCCCGAAATTACACCCATCGTAGCAGATTATAGGGAGTTAAAAAAGTATCGGTTCACTGCCGATATTTTTCACTCTTCACTATTCTGTCATCACCTGCCCGACTTCGAACTCCGGGAGATGCTTGAGTATTTTAAATTGTGTGCAACCACCGGATTTGTCATCAATGATGTAATGCGCAACCGCGTTGGGTATTATGCTTCAGGAATACTGACAAAGCTCGGCAGGGCTACTTCCCTGGCCCGCAATGACGGTCCTCTTTCGGTATTGAAAGGTTTAACCAAAATGGAATGGATAAGTATGCTGAATGAAACGGGTGTTCGTTATGAGCTTTCGGGTATTTGGCTATACAGGATATTGATAACTGCCTATGTTGGAAGGTAAAACGGATATATTGATAACAGGGGCCGGTCCTGTAGGCCTGTTTATGGCCTGTCAGCTGGTTAAGCACAATATGCGGTTCCGGATTATTGATCAGTCGCCGGGTGTGACAGCTTACTCCGGCGCATTAATCATTCACGCAGGAACGCTGGAGCTTTTCAGGCAGCTGGGATTGGCTGAAGAAGCAATTGCCCGGGGCAGAATTCTGAAAGCCATGCATTTTTCATTCAATGGTAAGAAAGCAGTGCGTCTGGATATCGGTCATGCCGGTAAAAATCAAAGCGAGTATCCGTATGCCTTGTTGCTTGAACAGCATAAAACAGAGAATATCCTTATCCGTTTTCTTGAAAAGAACCGGGTAAAAATTGAACGGGAAACCGCGTTGACAGATTTCAGCGAATTTTCAGATCACGTTGATAATTACATAACCTGCGGATTTACCGATGAAAAAATCGTGTCCTCGTACCTGGTAGCTGCCGATGGCGGACATAGCCTGGTGAGGTCGAAACTTGAAATCCCCCTTTTGGGAAAAACCCACAGCAGGTCTTTGTTTGCGACCGACTGCAAAGCCAGTGTTAACCTTCCGGAAAATGAAGCATTGATTGCAGTATCACCAGGGGCTACGACCGGTTTATTTCCCCTTGGTAATGGTAAATGGAGGATTGACGGGGCTTTTTTATGGCATGATGCCAACTCCGACATCTCATTCAGGAATATAAGTGACCATTTCAAACGGAAAACAAAGTTGGATTTTGGATTGAATGAGCCTTCCTGGTTCTCGAAATTTGAGTCGCACCAGCGAAATGCTCTTTTTTTTAATACCGAAAGATGCTTCCTGGTTGGCGATGCTGCACATCTGTACAGTCCGGTCGGAGCGCAGGGCATGAATCATGGTATGCAGGACGCGGCTAATCTGGCGTGGAAAATGTCGTTTGTTCTCAAAAAATGGGCAAAGCCCTGTGTTCTTTATACCTATGAACAGGAGAGGAAACAGGTATCAGAAAAAACAGCACATATAAGTGACAGAGTATTTAATGTGCTTTCATCCGACAGGTCGGCGCTTAAATTTTTCCGGTTGCGCCTTTTGCCTTTTATGCTGAAACTATTTCTTCCTTTAATAAAAACAACAAAGGTTAAGGAATACCTGTTTCGCAGCATTTCAGGGATCGGAGCGGTATACCAGGGCAGTGTGCTGAGCAGGAAAAGTGCATATGGTCGACCGTGCGCGGGGGAAAGGATGCCGTTCGGGGTATTCACCGAAGGCCATAAATCGGAAGAGATCACTGAAACCATCGGAAATACCCGGATGCAGATATTCCTGTTAAAGAAAGAGCAGGATACCGAATTGTTCAGAAAGGTAATTGATCGCTTTAAAAATCAACTTTTCGTGAGGGAGATAGAATACAAAGAAGCTACAAAATTGTTATTTGATCGGCTAAGCGTAAAACGAACCATGTTTTATCTGGTACGACCGGATTTTTATATTGCGTGCAAAGGCACTGATGCCGAATTCCTTGAAAAATATCTTTACAGGGTTTTAATTCCGAATGGTGGTTCATGAATACTGAAGAAGATAAACAATTTGATTTCTGGCAGAAATGGCTTTATTATAGCAGTCTGTTGATTGCTGCCGGTGTGCTTTTCATTTTCATTTTGTTCCCGGGCTTATTATACATACCGTATGTAAGGTTTTTGGCGGAATCACTTCAATTGCCATATGATGCACAGGAAGCTGCGATGAATTTTATGCTTTTTTTTAGGGGCCCCTTCGGTGCAACATTAATCTGTGCTTACCTTATGCTTGCCTGGATCTCATCGCATGCATTCAAAAGAAAAGATGCCTGGGCCCGCAATGCCATTGCAGGTGCTTTCAGCGTCTGGTTCATCATTGATTCTTTATTTTGCATGTATTATGGTATCTGGTTTCAGTTATATGCCATTAATTTGCTTTCATTTCTGCAAAAAGCCCTTCCACTCGGTTTTACATGGAAATATTTCAAGAGCAGTGAATTTCTTGATGATAAATTCAAATATTACCATGGGGTAAAATGAAGATCACCGATCTTATATTTACATTAACTTTTTACCCCATTGTCATGAAAAAACTAATATTTTCCCATTCAGTATTCTTCATTTCCCTGATTTCCATGTTCTCTGTGAACACAGTCGCCCAGCAGCCTGTCAGCATTGATACCCTTATGGTTGCCGCCCGTGAGATCATAAATGAAACCCATTACTGTGCCCTTGCAACAATTGACTCCACTGGTCAGCCGCAGATCCGCACGATGAATCCCTTTCCTTTGAAGGATGAGTTTATCATCTGGTTCGCCACGTCCAGGGACAGCCGCAAGGTAAGGGAGATCAGGAATAATCCAAAGGTTTGTGTTTATTATGCCGATCATGTGAATGCCAAAGGGTATGTAAATATTACAGGCACTGCAGAGGTTATTGATGATAAGGAACTGCTTGTTAAAATGAAGCGGGATTACTGGGAAGGAATGACAAACTGGAAGGATGTTTTCGTGCTGATCAGGATTGTGCCGCAATATATTGAAGTAATAAATTACAAGCACGGCCTGAACAACGATCCCAAAACGTTCCGGGCCCCTCATAAAAAACTATAGCTTTAATAATTGGGACTATCCACCCCAAGCCCGGACTTACCTTTTTTCACCATCTCACGGCTTTTATAACCACAACAATAATCGAAGCACCGTGCGGTGGCCGGGACAAAACGGGGAGCGGGCTGGGAGTCGTTTTGTCTGGTCTTTTCTTTGGTTCTTTCTTTGTGACAGGACAAAGAAAGAACATACAGTTTGGGGCGAAGCCCCTATATAATTGTTATTGTTAAAAAGCAAATGTTAAGGCAGCTGTTTTCATATGAAGCGCTTCAGCTTCTGATCTATACCGGGGTGCTCGCAGGAGTGTGCTTTGTTGCAGGAACCGTCATTAATTTCATCGTGTATTTCATACTCAGCAACTACAACCGCCGGCGAAAATCGGTATTCATCACCCTGTTTATCCGGCACACGAAAAACGCCATTCACCTGTTTACCCCGTTTCTTCTCATTCTTCTCACTTCACCCCTGTTGAAAGCATACAGCCAATACCCGGTAATTAATAAAGCCGCCATTGTGCTCTTCTATATTTCATTTGCCTGGCTTGTCATCAAAATGATCTATGTTTTTACCGATGCTTTGCTGGCAAAACACAACTACAACGTAAAAGATAATCTTACCCAGCGTCGTCTTTACACGCAGATACAGTTTTTAAAAAGGATAGGTGTAATTGTAGTGATCGTATTATTCGTGTCCATCATCCTCCTTAATTTTGAGGGAATCCGGAAAATCGGCGCCGGAATTCTCACTTCAGCCGGTGTGGCAGGTATTATTATAGGATTCGCGGCTCAACGGTCGCTCAGCAATTTACTGGCAGGATTGCAGATTGCATTCAGTCAGCCCATAAAAATTGATGACGCTGTGATCGTAGAAAATGAATTCGGGAATGTGGAAGAAATAACGCTTACCTATGTAATCATCAAGATTTGGGATTTACGGCGGCTTGTTGTTCCTCTGAATTACTTTATTGAAAAACCTTTTCAGAACTGGACAAGAACTTCCGCTGAAATTCTTGGCACGGTTTCGCTGTTTGTGGATTACAAAATGCCTGTTGAACCGCTCAGGAAGGAACTTACACGACTGCTTGATTCAAATCCGCTGTGGGACCGAAAGACGAATGTTATGCAGGTGATCAATGCAAATGACCGTACTGTTGAGGTAAGGGCGCTGATGGGAGCATTAAACGGGGGAGATGCCTGGAATCTCAGGTGTTTTGTAAGAGAGAAACTGCTTGAATTTATACAGGTTAATTATCCTGATTGTTTGCCCAAGGTGAGGAACGAGGTGGTAATGAGAGGGGAGAGGTGAAAAGTGAGAGGAGTCAATTCACTCCTCTCTCTTCTCTCCTCTTTCTTCTTTCTTACTGGATGTTCTGGTAACCCTGTTTATTTACGTTAAGGTTGAAACGTTTTACAACAGCGTTATAATCTTTAATATCCACCATATCTTTCAACCTGGCCAGAGGAATACCTTCAAAGATAACCACCTTGAATGACATCATGTTTTCCGGAGCATATGTGTCATTCACACCGTCAAGAATTTCCTTGTAAAGGAGGTCAAGGCCGCCTACATAGGCATCGAAATCCATATAAATTGTAAATCCGTTGTCCACATAAGTATAGGGAAGGAGATTGAAACTCTTGGGATCCAATTCAATAAGCCGATAAACAAGCACTGCACCGTTGTAGTAAATGTCATCGGTTATTTCGGGAACATCAAGATATACCCTGAAGCCATCGGCGTCTCCCTGCCATTCATCGGCATTCACATCATATATGGCAGAATAGGCAGAAAGTCCATCTTGTCCATCTTGTCCATCTTGTCCATCCTGTCCGTCCAGTCCGTCAAAACCACGAGGTCCTCTCGGGCCTACGCATTGTGTGAGAATAAGCAGCATGGAAAGAAGAGTTGCTGTCCGGATCATTCCGGATTGAGAACGAAAAGTAATTGTTTTCATATAGAGGGAGTTTGTATTTGTTAATGAATAATCAAGAATCATACCAGCTTTTAAAATGAAAGATAAACAAAAGCTCAATACGTGTTGTTGTAAAGACAATAATAAAACTAAACTGTTGCAGATAGAGCAGCATAAGCATAGTGAATAAACCCGTTTTTTCGAAATACCAGGTCTTTGTCATCGCGTTATTGGCTCTGCTTCAATTTACGGTAGTTCTCGATTTCATTGTACTCTCTCCCTTAGGCGCCCAATTAATGAGGGTACTGCATCTGACCACATCCCAATTCGGTATGGCTGTTTCGGGTTACGCCTTCAGTGCCGGCATATCCGGTATCCTGGCGGCAGGATTTGCCGACCAGTTTGACCGTCGTAAATTGCTGATATTCTTTTACAGCGGTTTTATAGCAGGGACTTTCTTATGCAGCATTGCTCCTGATTATCATTTTCTCTTAATGGCAAGAATTATCACCGGCCTGTTCGGCGGGGTGATCAGTTCGATAAGCTTTGCTATCATTACCGATATTTTCAGGATGGAGGTACGCGGCAGAGTGCTGGGGTTCGTGCAAATGGCATTTGCCACAAGCCAGGTGATGGGAGTGCCGGTTAGTCTTTATTTTGCCAACCGTGTCGGATGGCATGCTCCTTTCTTCCTGATAACGGCCGTGAGTGTAATTGAAATGGCAGTGATCATTTTCTTCATGAAGCCGGTTAACAAACACCTCGAAATCCAGAAAGATACAACCGCTTTCCGGCACCTCATCAATACTGCCGTTCACCCGAATTACGTGCTGGCATTTGGAACAAACATCCTGCTGATAACAGGAGGTTATATGCTGATGCCTTTTGGAAGTGCCTTCAGTGTAAATAACCTCGGCATTGCCATAAAGGATCTGCCGCTGCTTTATTTTATTACCGGTGTCTTTTCAATGATTTCAGGCCCTTTAATAGGCAGGTTGACCGATGCCATCGGTAAATTGAAAGTGTTTGTGTTTGGATCCATTTTATCAGTTTTTATTATATTGATATATTGTAATTTAGGACCTTCAAAACTCTGGTTCGTGACCTTTTTGAATACAATCATGATGATTGGCATTCTTTCAAGGATTATTTCATCCTCTGCGCTGATGACAGCTGTGCCTGAAAAAGAACAACGAGGTGCTTTTATGGGAATCAATTCGTCCATACAACAGGTGGCAGGAGGCGTGGCTTCGGTAATTGCCGGGTTAATCATTGTGCAGAACAGCAGGGGTGCTTTAAAACATTATGATACCATTGGGTATATTGTGTCCGCTTCCATGCTCATCAGTATGTTTCTGATGAGGATCATTAACCGGTATGTCCACCGGAAATCACGGCAGGAGCAGCCTGCTGAATTCAGTCCCGTACCTGCAGAATTTTAATACTACATCAATGAATACATATGCTGTTTTTCTCAGGGGCATTAATATAGGCGGACATACCCGGATCAGTATGCAACAACTTAAACAGGAACTGACATCAAAAGGATTTTCCAACGTGAAGACCCATTTGAACAGCGGAAATCTGATTGTCACCAAGCTTTTGAATGCCACGCAAACGGCATCTGAAATAGCCGGCATCATTAAAACTCAATTTAATTCGGACGTTGAAGTATTTGTAAAAACCAGTCAGGAAATGGAACAGATACTTGAAAAAGATCCTTTTAAACCGGATGAAGCCTCCGATGCCTCTAAGAAGATTGTGTTCCTGTTATCGGAAAAGATTAAAGATACGGATCTTTCCAGGGCATTAGAAAACCAGAAATTTGAAGAAAAATGGTTTGTTTCAGGTGATGTGATGTTTGTGTATTATCCGAATGGTTCTGGGACATCAAAATTCACAATAAACCTTATTGAACGCAAAATGAAAATAAAGGCCACCGGAAGGAATTGGAATACAATGACGGCAATGGTTAAGAAAATGAAAGAATGAAGGAATGAAAGAATGAAAGAATGAAAGAATGAAGGAATGAAAGAATGAAAGAATGAAAGAATGTAGGCTGGTAGCATCATCCGTCCAGGTAATTATCAATGACCTTCATAAACGATTTTCTTTCAATTGGCTTTGATAAATACTGGTCAAACCGTGAGTTCTTTTCATTGTCTGCCGCTTCATAGGCAACAAAAGCAGTCTGGGCTATTACAGGCAGCTCAGGCCGTAAATCCTTAATGATTTCAGTAGCTTTATAGCCGTCCATTTCCGGAAGTTTAAGGTCCATAATCACAACGGAAATGTCAGGGTATGACTTTACCATATCAACAGCCTCTCGTCCGTTAGTCGCGTGAATAATCCGGGCGCTTGTGGGCATAAGAATTTCCTCAATATACCGGTAATTGTAAATTTCATCTTCCACAACCAGGATGACATGATTCTTCCAGTCGTAATTGCCGCTTATGTTCGGCTCCTTATGTTTGCTGAGATCTTTTTTCTCCGGGTTATAAGGTATCGTAAAAGTGAACGTAGATCCCTTATTAGGAATTGAGCTGATGCTCATCTTACCGCCAAGCTTTTCAACAAGTGCCTTTGAAATGGACAACCCCAGTCCGTTGCCTCCGTAATTCCTGCTCATGGTGTTCTCCACCTGCCGGAACGGCTCAAAAATTGTTTGCTGAAATTCGGGATCAATGCCAATCCCGGTATCTTTCACATAAAAAATGACCTGTTCATTGGCAATTCGTGCAGCGAATTCAATTTTACCTTCATGTGTGAATTTGATGGCATTGTTCAGCAGGTTACTGAGGATTTGTCTTACCCTGCCGGCATCCGTCTGTGTATAAATTTCTTCAGCTGAATTATTGATATTGAGGATCAATTCAAGATTTTTCAATGAAGCTTCCTTTTTAAACTGAATGAACAGTTCGTTCAGCAATTTGGTGATGTTCACATTTTCCTGCGTCAATGCAATCTGTCCCGCCACTATCTGTGATATCTCCAGGATATCACTGATTGTTGTCAGCAATTGCTTACCACTGGCTTCAATGATATCCACAAATTCATCGGTACGGTTTTTTGAGAGTTCCTTGTTTTTCAGGAATGATGAAAAACCAAGTATGGCGTTCAGCGGAGTCCTTATTTCATGACTCATATTGGCAAGGAATGCGGATTTCAGCCTGTCGGATTCTTCAGCCTTGTTCTTTGAACGGGTTAATTCATCATTCATCCGTTTGATTCTTTCGAGGCTGTTTGAAATATCCTCATTCAGCAGCATATACTGCTTGTTGAGAGCTTCATATTCAAGATTCTGCTTCTTCAGGTTCTGTTCACTTTCAAGCAGGGCCGATTCCATTTTCTTCCTGTCCGTAATATCGTGTGCAATGCAGATCAACCCGGTGATATTATTGTTCGGATCGATAAACGGTATTTTACCCATGTTGAACCAGTGCTGGTTTCCACCGGTATCCATTATCTCCTCTTCATAATTCAGATGGGCTTTGCCGCTTTGCAGTACGGCGAGGTCTGACGCATGGCTCCGCTTTCCATATTCGCCGGGATAAATCTCAAGATCGGTCTTCCCTTTTATTTCATCTTCCGATTTGTACCCGGCAAATTTTACATCAGCAACATTTGCCACAATCCTTCTGCATTCCATATCCTTAATATTGATCAGGTCAGGCATGCTGTCGATAAGGATCCTGAGCAGATGCTGTTCAATCCGGAGTGATTCTTCAGCATGTCTTTTCTGCACTCGGTTCTGCGCTTCACGCAATTCGCGCTTAAGAACCGGAACCAGTCGGGTCAGGTTACTTTTCATAATATAATCATGTACACCTGCTTTCATGATCTCCACAGCTGTTTCTTCACCAATGGCGCCTGAAATCACTATAATGGGTATATCCAGGTGTTCTTCTTTATATACGGCAAGAACTTCAAGTGCTGTAAAGGAGGGCAGGAAATAATCAGATAGTATGCAATCCCAGACTTTATGTTTTAGGGCATCTTTGAGGGCATCAGGGGTATCGACCCGTTCATACAACACGTCGAATCCGCCCTGATTTAAAGTTTCTATTTCCAATACGGCATCGCCCTTATTATCTTCAATAATCAGGACATGAATTGATTGATTTGCGTCAGAACTCATAGTAATGCAGTTTTTTGCTCACCCGCCGGGTGCTTATTAATTACCGATAAAATTGAAAATGGCGGAAGTAAATCCTGCCTCTTGTGAAGAGGTTTATTTATAACCAACGTGTCGGAACTTTGTTTACAGAAATTACCAAATCAGGCCTCTTTTTCTGCTTCGGCAATAAGAAATTCGGTAAGGTTTGTGCTATGGTCAAGATGCATCTTCGTCCTGAGCCTGTATCTTCCGATTTCAACGGCTCTTCCTGAAATATTAAGCAGGTGGGCAATTTCCTTTGTGGAGAAATTCATTCTCAGGTAGGAACACAACCTGAGATCATTTGGCGTGAGGTTAGGGAATTTTTCTTTTAATCTTCTGAAAAAACCTTCCTGTGACATTTTCAGGTTATTCATCACAGTCTTCCATTCCTCTGTTTGTGAATCAAGTCCTTCGTTTATGATCCTTTCCATTTCCTTCACAAACTTTACAGGGTATTTGGCTGAAACTTCCTTTAAGGAATCAATCTGGTACTGCAATTCTTTCAGGATCTCCGTTTTGCGTATGAGGTAGCGCATGGTAAGCATCAGCTCAAAACTTTTGTAATCGAGTTCATTTTCGAGCTTGTTCTTTCTTACCTCGTATTCAATAATCTGTCGCTGCCTGTTCAATTCCGATTTGAAAATTCTTATAATAAGAAGCGTAAGTCCGGCCAGGGCTATCAAATAAGCACCGAGCGCCACCATGCTGATGTACCAAGGGCGCTTAATAGTGAAAGCAAACTCAGTGATTTCATTTCCCTCATCCGACTTCACCTGGACGGTATAACTGCCATGGTGAAGGTTCAGAAATGAGAAATTATCGGTTACAAGTGTGCGCCACTTCGGATCGATTTGAGGAACCCGGTAAAGGATCACATTTTCCCCGGTTCCGTATCCATTCGGATCTGCAATAAAAACTGTAAGATTATTATCCCGGTTAGGAATGGTTATCCGGCCTTTCCACGGTGTTAAAATAAGTGTTTGAGATTTGCCGCTGAATGAGGTATGAGCGATGAGCGGGGGCTTTCTTTCTGTGTAGCCCCGGGTTTCACGCATATTCAGTATTGAGAAAGCCTGCCGGGTGGGTATCAGCAGGTTGTGTTGATCAAGTGCTATGATCTGCTGTTCTCGCCCCGGGAGATCAGTATACCGTTGAAGAAGTTCCCTTATTTTACGGGCTTCGAAGGACCTCGATATTTCAAACAAAGCGATCTTATCTTCAAGGATAAACCAGTACCTGTTTTTTTCCTGGTGAATGATCCTTGTGGATCGTGCATATTCTCCCAGTCCTTTTTCAAGTTCCTTTACAGGGAAGAATTTTTTATTCTCCGCATCGAACGAAAAGATATGGCGGGTATTCATGAATACCACCTGGTTATTAATGGACGAAATGGTAATCTTTCCCGACTGGTTGTCAAGTGTGCTGAAATACTCTGAATTCACCACCGAATCGGTATTATCATTGAGCTCAAGCCTGTAAATGCCGTTCTGATGATGAACAGCCCACACATACCCGAGATAATCCACTTCAATGTACCTTGTGGGCTCGCCAAAACCTTCGACCCTGTGGGAGTAATACCAGTTACCGGGTTGATTTTTTCTGAATACAACAATCCCGGTATATGTTCCCTGAAGAAGGTCATCATGGTAACCGGCAAAGCACCATCCTCCTGTTACATTCGACATTTTGGTGACTGACCTGTCATTGATGATAAACGTTCCTTCATTATGCCCGCAGAATAAACGGTTATCATATTCGAAGATATTCCAGACCTGTCCCTGGGTTCCTGAAACGAGAGAGAGGTTTGTAAATGAAAAATCGCCATCCTGTTCTGAAAGGTCGGCTGCAAAAAGGCCATGATTGGTGCCGAAATAGATTAGGTTATTTTTCCGGAGCAGGCTGTAAATGGTTCCAAGCCTTCCGTTTTTATCTGCAAACTGTTTATACCGTGAATCGGGGTTTATGCAGTTAATCCCTTCATCGAGCCCTGCCCATATGTTGTTTCGGTTGTCTTTATAAAGGGATAATACGGTGTTGTTATTCAGTCCGTTTGAATAATTGTATACTTTAAGAATGTCGCCATTTGCATTGCTGAGAACAATGCCATTCAGTATGGTTCCGAATACAAAAAGGGAATCGCCGGAGCTGATTCCTGCATTGCAGGTATACACACTGAGAAATCTCGATAATTCTCCGGGCAGAAAGTCAAATGAGCTGCCGTCGTACGTATAGATTCCGTCCTTTGCTGTGCACACCCAAAAACCGGATGGCCTTTGGATCAGGGCAAGCACTTCACGTACAGCAAACAGATTGCTTCCTTCGATAAATACAAAATGATTCCCGTCAAAATAGTACAATCCCTTTCCGAGCGCCTGCACGATAAACCGGTCGCCAACCCTGAACATGAACAGCATGATGGCGGGAGCAGAAATGGTTTTTACTGATTGGCCCTTTAACGCATAAATGGTTGTAAACGATTGAAAATAGATGGTCCCGTTTAGTTCAAGAATATTCCAGATTTCATCGTTTTTAGGAACCCGGATTCCTTTGGTGAGTGAACTGTAAACCAAACCGCCATTGCCATCGGGTTTCCACATGCCGAAATCTTCAAATGATCCGGTATAAATGATTCCCGAAGGTGAAGCATAAACCGAGCGGATTCCCTGTTGCGAAGGTAATTTGTAAACTCTTGAGCTTAAACCGTTATACGCGACCAGTCCGGTTGAATTGGCAAAATACATATACCCGCTCAGCGGATCCTGGCTTATTTCCCAGTTCTGGTTGTCAACCGGCAGGCGGCTTGACAGGAGAGCGGGAATAATATCAGGACTCGACTGCCACTGCGCGGCAGCGTTTGTTAACGCAAAGCAAAACAATAGAAAAGGGAACCGTTTGAATTTTCCCCTGGGGTAAAACATGTAGTTTTTTGTATTTCTCTGGTCAGAGTAAAAATACAAAAATTATTTAGAGATAGTGAAGCCCAGTCTTTCAAGTCCTTTTATTACCTCAGGGGCTTGCATGAAGTATTTCCAGCACAAACCGCTCCTGTAATTTTCAATCATAACGATTTCAGGACCCTGGTCGATGGCCAGGTACCTTTTGGGATACCAGTTCTTGTTCACGCTGAACCCATCATAAAAACCATATTTGCCGAATATTTTATCCCCCATTGTAAAGTAGAAATATTTGAGTGCCTTCATACTTTGTTCAGGCGTGTATGGAAAGGAACTCAGGGCAGCTGAAGGGGTTATTACACCCAGGTCAGTTCTTTCCCCGGGTGCATGAGCGGCATAACCTTCCGTAGAGTAACCTGCCGTAAGGCCCCAGCAGGAGTCACTGTAAGCCTTATAATGTAATGGATTTCGCTTGCACCATTCCCAGTTTATCAGCGACTGGTTGCGGTTGAGTGTCCAGTAATCCGCGTAACGGTCCTTTATTTTTGAAGGATCAAGCCCAAGGTAAGAATAGTGAGCCCAGAAAAGCGGGCCTCCGAATTCCTCCGCGCCATTGAATTTCATGATGAGCTTGTACCCGTATTTTTCATTTCCTGATGTAATAGTGCCGTTCCGCGCCCAGCCCTTATGATAGGCATCCGGGCTTATTGGGTAAGTGGGAGAGGAGGCTGCAAGCACATACGTAATAAGGCACTCGTTATAACCCCGGACCGGGTTATTCATTTCCCAGTTGTAATTTGGCGACCAGTGCCAGTAAAGGAAATCCTCTTTGCCGTTTTTGGTAAACCAGTTCCATTCAACCTGTTTCCATAAGTTATCAATCTCAGCGGCCAGTTGCTGCTCTTCATCTGACCCGGTGCGGAAGTACTCCCGTGCAGTCAGCAGACCCTGCATGAGATAGGCGGTTTCAACAATATCGGCGCCGTTGTCTTTCGTACTGAACGGCTTAACTTTCCCTGTTTCTCCATAAAGCCAGTGTGGCCATGCACCATGAAACCGGTCGGCTTTTTTAAGAAAATTCACAATGTGAAGCAACCGGTTATAGCCTTCTGTTCGTGTGATAAAATTTCGTTCAATCCCGACCAGGATGGCCATTATTCCGAAACCACTGCCTCCGGAGGTCACCACGTTCATGTCATTCTCTTCGTAAACGCCGTCAACGTGATACCGTTCCCTTGCCATACCCGACACGGGTTCAGCGCCGTCCCAGAAATACTGAAAAGTATTGTATTCAACCAGGTTCAGCAGCGAATCATCTGAAAGGCGGTGATTTCCTTTTTCATCTTTTGCTTTCTGTGAAAGCTGCTTGCTGCTGCAGGCAGTGAAAAGGACAGAAATTCCAACGAATAACAGTACAGTTTTCTTCATATCAGTAAGAGAAGCCCAGTTTTGTCAAACCGGCTTTTATTTCATTGTTCGACATAAATAAATCCCAGAGAAATCCGGTTCGGTAATTTTCTATCATGCAAATAATCGGGCCCTGGTCAATGGCAAGGTATGATGTGGCGAACCATTTTTCCTTAAGGCTGAAGGCATCGGTGAAACCATAGGTGCCCCATATTTTATCGCCCAGCACATAGTAAAAGAACTTAAGAGCTTCCATGCTTTCAGCAGGAGTGTAGGGGAATGACGAGAGGGCCGCTGTAGGAGCAATAACGCCAACATCGTTATTCGGAGAACTTGCTGTGTATCCGTCAGGTATATCACTGGCCGTGAGTCCCCAGCATTTGGAGCTGTAACCCGGGTATTTGCGGGGATTGGTTACACAGTACTGATAGTTGATTTTCGCATGTGCTGTATTTTGCTGCCAGTAATCGGCGTATTCATCCGACAGGTTACGGGGATCAAGACCGAGAAATGAATAATGGGCGAAAAACAAAGGACCGCCGTACGATTCCCCAAGAGGGAGCTCAATTCCATAATACGAATTGCCGTTTTTGATAGCGCCGTTTCGGGCCCACCCATTAACGTACACGGATTTCTCAATCGAATGAGTGGGTGATGAGGCAGCCAGTATGTATACAAGCATAGCTTCATTCCATCCGGTGACAGGCATGTTCATATCCCAGTTGTAGTTGGGCGACCAGTGCCAGAATAGCTTTTCCTGCCCGTTGTTCCGGTACCAGTCCCATTCCACGTTCTCCCACATTTTTTGTATGGTATCGCAAAGCGACTGTTCTTCCTGGCTTCCGTTAATAAAATATTCCTTTGCAGTCAACAATCCCTGCATCAGGAAAGCCGTTTCCACGAGGTCGCCGCCGTTGTCTTTCTGACTGAAAGGAATGGAGGTGCCGCTTGAGCCGTTGAGCCAGTGAGGGAAGGCTCCGTGAAATTTGTCGGTTTCCGGGTCAGCAAGGAAATTCACCATATTAGATATCCGTTCAAACCCTTCCTGGCGGGTTATAAAGCCACGGTTGATTCCCGTGAGTATGGCCAATATTCCAAAGCCGCTGCCTCCTGAAGTAACCACATCCCCTCCGCCCAGCCGGTCACGGGCAAGTCCCGATACGGGGTGGCCATAATCCCAGAAATAGGCAAAAGTTCGCTGCTCGGTAAGGGTGAGCAGGGAATCCTCAGAGATTTCAGGAAATTTCGGAGTATCATCCAGGTTTGTAATGAAAACAACCGAATAGCTTTCATTGATTCTTCCTCCCAGGTTACTTCCCTGGTCAAACTGCATCCTGTATGTGGTGAGCCCTTCAAGCCCGTTTGTTATAACAGCCCTAAGATTCCGCCTGTTATCATCAAAGCTGTACAGGTAATTAGTATCTATACCTCCTGTTATGAACAGTTTCTTCCGGATGAAATCAAGCGTATCAACGGCCGACTGAAAATGGATTTTTATCTCGACACGCTTGTAATCCACATTACTTAAACTGGATTTATTGGCAACATATACGTTATTGACGAAAACGGAGTCAATAACGATCTCACCATTCAGATTATCCGGGTGCTCCTTATTGCATGAAAGCACGAAGCAGAGTAACGGGATCAAGCAATACCTGTACATTGGATTAATAAAATTTAATGTAAGGCCCGGAATATTTTACCGGGCCTTGACAACCCTAACAATGAGGCCTTTTAGTAAGGCTGACTATTCCAATTGAGAAACTTCGGCTTTGAAGAGGTCGGATGCTTCTGTAGCATTCAGCCCCTTGTCATAAATACGTAATTCGTCCATTTTACCGGTGAAATAGCCCATCCAAGCATCCGATGAAAGTCCGAGTACCTTTTGCATCCATCCGCCAATCGACATTTGAGTAGCGTTATTGAAGGCTAAGTCGCCGAAAGGTGGCCTGGGGTCAACTTCTTCACCGGCTGCCCAACGGTCGGTAATACCTGCCCCAAGTGCAAGAGGTTCGCCGTTAACATAAACCATGTACTTGGATGTTGTGTTATCATAGGCAAATACAATATGCATCCACATATTCTCAACAAAAGCGCTGTTTGAAAATCCCACAAACTGGTTAGCCCAAACAGCACCTTCTTTGTGAAACACAATTTTAATATTGAGGGTATCTGCTGCATCAGGCATTCTGTCTTGTGTAAGGCAAAGATTTCCCCATACTGGATCAGAAGTACCTCCGATCTGAATAATTCCGGGAACAGGATCTACACCTTCAAGTGCAGGTGTTCCATAAAACCACATGGCAATACTGAATGCCTTAAGGTCACGCAATTTATTTCCTGAAGGCAGGTTATAAAGCAGATATGCATTATCTGCGCCCTGGTAAGCGTCTCCTCTTCTTCCGGGAGCATAGGTAACGTTATCGGCAGTTTCACTGGGAGTTAATCCGTTAACTTCATCTACCCCGTCTCCGTCAAACGGGAAATAGGCAACCAGGTTTGATGCGGCAATTGTGCTGGGATCGGTTTTCCCATCACCACCATTGCCATTATCATCTTTCTTACATGATGTAAATACAAAGCTTACCATAAGAACAGCAAGCATTACTTCAAAAAGACCGAATTTGTTTTTCATAATTATTTAGTTTGATTAAACATGAATTATATTCTGATTAGTAACCATTGTTTTGTGTGAGATTGGTGTTAAGCTGCATTTGAACGGCTGGTATCGGGTAAACCTCATGTTTACCGGCAACAAAGCCCTTTGAAGCAAGAACCGCAGCAGCCTGTCCGGTTCGGATAAGGTCAAAATACCGGTCTTCTTCGAGCGCAAGTTCAGCCCTGCGTTCATCCAGTATCTGCTGCACTGTGGCACCGCCCAGGGGCGTGAGTCCTGCCCTTGTTCTTACCTGGTTTACGGCATCATCAGCTGTGAGACCGCTCGTAACCGGCCATGAAGAACCCCTGGCAAGTGCTTCAGCATACATTAACAGCACATCGGCATAACGGAGAATGCGCACGTTATGTTCAAACCCGTAGCCGTTATAATTCCATATATTATAAATTGAAGGGGTATATACTTTCCCGTTGTATACCGGGTTTACACACGCCTTTTTAATGCTGTCGCCTTCCGGTGTTTTAGTGCCCCTGTAAAGAAGGGTGGTTGCAGGCCTGATGGTTTCGTCGCGCGCGTTGAAAAAATCAATAAGGTCCTGGCTTGGTGTGCAAAACCCCCAACCCTGCATGTTACCCGGGTAATTACCACGCGGGCCCTGAACGTAGGCATATTCAACAAAAGTCTGATCTCCGATCGTCTTTCCCAGGGTGGAACTTTGTATTTCAAACAGTGATTCTTCGCTGTTTTCTCCATCCACGCTGAACACATCCCTGAAGTTATCCAGCAGGGCATAGTTGCCGGAAGCGATAATCCGGTCGGTAAGTGAGGCTACAGAATCCCATTCCGACTGATACAGGTGTACCTTGGCTTTCAGGGCCATGGCCGTATACTTTGTAATCCTTCCGGCCCATTCTTTGGTATAACCGGCAGGCAGAACCGCAATGGCCTCTTCAAGGTCATTTTCGATAAAATCATACAGCTGTGACGTATTGGCCTGGCTCACAGCGGCTAATTGTTCAGCGGTAAGCAGGGTGTCAATGATGGGAACTCTTCCAAAAAGCCGGGTGAGGTTAAAATAGGCATAGGCCCTGATTGTTTTTGCCTCACCCTGGCATTGCATGGCGTAAGCTTTGTCATCATTGTTTTGCAGTGCCTGGGAAAAAAGCGGCATTTGATGGATTGCATAATTGGCACTGCTCACAATATCGTAATAAGCTACCCATAAATCGTTTATCAAACCGTTATCCGAAGCGTACGAATGGTTATCCAGTTCGAGCATCGGGGGGTTATCTTCCGGCGTACTACCCTTATCGGCATTGTCAGAAGCTATTTCAAATGCACCGATATAGGGGAATACGTGGGCTCCATAAGATCTCAGACTGGCATAGGCGGCACTTACCGGAAGGAATATATTCTCGGATTTTGAATAATCAATTCCTGTAGTCGGAATGGTTACTTCAGGCCGGGTATCGAGGTAATCTTCACAACTGATGAAAACCAATGCTGCTGCCAGAATTGCGGAAATATATGTTGTTTTCATAGTACTGCTTTTTAATTAGAAACTGGCTGTTAAACCTACTGTGTAAACTGCCTGAAGCGGGTAAACCGAATTGTCGATGCCACTGGAGATCGGGTTCCCTCCGATTTCGGGAGTAAAACCTTTGTAGGTAAAGAACGTGAAAGGTCTTTGAGCCGATATGTAAATTCTCAGGGATGGAATAAACTTTATCTTACTTGTTGTATATCCGGCCTGTATATTCTGAATTCTGACAAAAGATCCGTTCTCCACAAAAAAATCATTGGCCTGCTGTATGAACGAATAGTTGTAGGCGGCAGCGGAGGGGTATTTATCCGATTTTTGATCCGGGGTCCAACGGTTCTCATAGAAATCCTGGTCATAATTGCCATCGGTAAATACATCACGATTCATCCGTTTGGCATTCAGAATTTTATTTCCAAGCTGCCCCATAAATGAAATGCTCAGATCGAACAAATGGTAGTTAAAGCCTATGTCAAGTCCGGAAGTCAGCCACGGTACCGGGCTCCCAAGGTATAACTTATCCTTTTCGTTTATAACATTATCGCCATTCTGATCTTTGTATTTAAAAAAACCTGCGTTTTTAATTGTCTGGCTAACCGGGTCGAGCAGGGCTTCTCCTTCCGTTTTGTAAACGCCTGCTATTTCGTATCCATAGAAAGAACCTATAGGATGGCCAACTGCTGTGCGGGTTGTGTAGTTACCACGGATCATGGCTCCCGGGATGTAATCTCGTCCCTGCAATTCAAGAACTTTATTCTTGTTTGCGGTTACGTTGAAACCGATGTTCATTTTAAGTCCCCCGGCATACTGCTGAGTATAATTCAGGCTGAGTTCGATCCCTTCATTCAGCACTTTGCCGTTGTTCCGTAATTGCTCAACAGTGCCGCCGCCTGTTGGGATCGGCGTGTAAAAAATTACATCGTGGGTTACACGCCTGTAAAAATCGAGTGCACCGGACAGCTTTTCTCCTTTTAATGTAAAGTCGAATCCGCCGTCGAATTCATCCACAACCTCCCAGCGCATTGAATAGGGTATAACGGTGAGAGCTCCCATTCCCGGCACCAGGTTATCGCCGAAAATGCCCGAACTTCCGGCACCGGTCTGTCCCAGCACAAGGTTAGAATTTGCCGGTACGTTTGCATTACCCATCATTCCCCAGCTTGCACGCATTTTCAGGTAACTGAAGATTTGCTGGTTCTCCATAAAGTTCTCACGGGTAAGCGTCCATCCCAATCCGATTGAAGGAAAATAACCCCATTTTTTCTGGAATTTCTGACTGCCGTCTGCCCTGAATGTGAGTGTGGCCAGGTATTTATCCGCATAGTTCAATGTGCCCCGCGTAAAATACGATATACTGAAATGTCTTTCAGCTGCATCATCGGCATATCGGTCCAATGTAGAACCAAGGTGAAGGTATTTCGACTGATCATCAAGCCCCGGAACATCCTTGGCTGTGCCTGTCATGTTATCCCATACTTCAAGTCGCGATGACTGGCCGAGCAGAATGGAATAACTGAGCTGTCCTGCCTGGTTTTTGTATGTTATTGTATTATCAAGAATCTGTTTCAGGCTGTTACCGAATGTCCGGTTCAGCATACTCTTTCTCACACCCTGTGAACCGCCGACATTAAATTCAGGTACGAAGGACCTGAGCGTGTAATTGCCCTGATCCTGGTTATAAGATATCTTAAGGCTGAGTTTGTCTTTGATCGGGCGAAGTTCAACATAACCGTTAAAAACCAGTTTATTCCCCTTTTCAAAATTATCGGTATAATAGGCTGATGCAACCGGGTTTCCGTACTGGTTACCGAAGCCATACCGCTGTGGTGAATCAAACTTTACAGGGTATGCTTCTGTATTCTGATCATTATATATAGGATAAACCGGCGGATTCACATAGGCTCCGAAGAAGGCACCCTGGTTGGGGTTGTGTTGCTGGTAATTGGTAATAATGGCGTTCAGGCCGATTTTAATATACTGGTTCACATCCTGATCAAGGCGGCCACGGATATTGTAGCGGCTGTAATCGTTCCTTGTATTCATGATCCCTTCCTGGTATATGTAACTTCCACCGAATGAATAGGAAGTTTTATTTTCACCGCCTGATATGTCAAGACTATGCCCGCTCATAGGGGCAGTTCTTACCAGCTTCTGATACCAGTCGGTGCTGGCAGGATAGTTATTCGGATCTTTGGGAATATAACCTGTTGCATCTGCATTAGCCTCGTTCATTAACTCGACATACTGGTTTTTGGTAGCCATTTTCATTATATTCACCGGTAGCTGAATACCATAATAACCATCATATTTTACTGTGGGCTTAATGGAGATGCCTTTCCTGGTTGTTATAAGTACAACGCCGTTAGCTGCCCTTACTCCGTAGATTGCTGCAGCGGAAGCATCTTTAAGCACGGTGACATCTTCAATGTCTCCGGCTCCCAGGAAATCGATATTATCCACAAATACCCCATCCACAACATAAAGAGGGTTAGCATAATCACCGATGGAACCCACACCCCTGATTTTTACAGAAGCACCGCTGCCGGGAACACCGCTGTTAATGATTTGCACACCCGGCACTCTGCCCTGAAGGGCCTGCATGGCATTGGAAGTTGCCTGTTTTGAGAGTTCGGCTCCTTTAACAGTAACTACGGGTGCTGTGAGATCTTTTACACGCTGTGTGCCGTATCCGACTACTACTACTTCTTCCATCATTGTGGTTTCGACAGCCAGGGTAACATTAATTTCGGTTTTGTCACCCACCGCGAAAACCTGTGTTGCCATACCAACCATTGAGAAAACGAGGGTATCTGAGGGTTGTACAACTAATGAATAGGAACCGTCGGCGCCCGTAATTGTACCTTTAAATGTGTTTTTGATCTGCACGGTCACACCCGGCTGGGCTACCTGCTGGTCGTCAACCACGCGGCCCTTAACCGTTACCTGGCCGGAAAGTTGATGAAACGACAAAAATGCTATGATCAGAATAAAAATAGGTTTCATGGGGCAAGGATTAATTACACCAAGTTAGGAAGAGTCAACCTCGAACTAACAATTGTGTGTGCTCTTTGCCTTTCACAAGGACAACAGGAAACCTGAAATGTATTTCACTTTACCTCAACAGCCGGGAATAAAGATAAGACTCACAATTAATTAGAAACCGATAATTTTCTTTTTTGCGCTTTTTGAAATAATGCCATAAGTGAAGCCGCCAGAATGGCCATTGCTCCGCCGAAATAGAAAGCTGCAGCAGGAGTTACACGATCGTAGAGAAGTCCGGCAATCAGACTTGCAGGCAACAGCGTGATGCCGAGCATGGCATGGTATATTCCGAAACCTGTTCCTTTTATAGCAGTTCCAGTCAGATCAGAAATGAGGGCTTTCTGGCTTCCATCACTGAAAGCACTATAGACGCCATAAAAAACAAAGGCCAGGATGAGCAAGGGAATTGAACTGAAAGTACCGAAAAGAAAATAGACAAGCGCGTATACAAGGAATCCCCATGTAATCAGTTTTTCGCGACCGATTCGGTCGGATAGCTTCCCTGCAGGTATGGCCAGAAGAACGGAAACCGAATTAAAAATCATGTAGATAAAGGGAATATACGTCGATTTGACCCCACTTTCACTTGTCTTCACCAGGAGAAGTGCGTCAGTTGAATTTCCAAGAGAAAAGATAAACAGAATTCCGAGGACAATAAAATAGTTTCGTGGCAGCTGCTTCCATGAGGACAGGCGGACTTTGGTGCTGCCTGAATCGGTGCGGGCTTCACGGATAAAAACAATGACTGAAATGACACCAAGCAAAGCCGGCAAGCCTGCGGCTATAAAAATATACTCATACTTCAGCGGAAACAGAGCCAGAAACAAGAAGGCAATCAGTGGTCCGATGATGGCTCCGCTGTTATCCATAGCTTTGTGAAATCCGAAACTTTTCCCTGCTTCATTTTTTTGAATAGAGGCACTGATGAGGCTGTCCCTCGGAGCTGTACGTAACCCTTTACCTATGCGTTCGGCAAAACGGAGGAACAGTACCTGCAATGGACTTATAACACCGGCATATAAAGGAGTTACCAATGCTGTCAATCCGTATCCGATTATCATAAATGGTTTGTTCCGTCCCACCCGGTCACTCCAGAACCCCGAAACGGCTTTTAGAAGAGAAGCCGTACTTTCAGCAATACCTTCAATCAGCGACAAGGTTGTTTTTGATGCGCCTATCGACAACAGGAATAGTGGCATCACACTGTACACCATTTTGATGGAAGTGTCGGTAAGGAAGCTTGTAATACCGGTGAAGAAGATATTGCGGTCGAATCCGAAATAACGTGATCTTTTGTTGTTCGGGTGGCTGAATTTACGGTTCATTTACTGGTTCAACATGAATATTGATGTTTATATGGGCAATTTTGTTCTCAATTTCCGATTCTATCTGATCGCAGATCGAATGGACTTCTTTCAGGCTCATGTTTTCAGGCATCTCAAGGTGCAGTTCGGCAAAACGGTAATGGCCCGACTTTCTGGTCCTGAGATCATGGAAACCGATATTTCTTTTTGTAATCTCTTCACGGATGATTTTGTTCTCTTCATCTGAAAGTGATGCATCAAGCAAGGGTGAAAAGGCATTTTTCAAAAGGCGGTAGGATTCACGGATTATCATGAGGGCCACAATAATTGCAACGACCGGGTCGAGTATTGTCCAACGGGTAATCCAGATCAGGATCAGTCCGACTGCCACTCCGAGTGATGTAAGAACATCAGTTTTCAGGTGCAGGGCGTCGGCTTCAAGGGCAATCGAATCGGTTTTGCGGGCCACTTTGTAGAGTTTTTTTGAAACGAGAAAATTGACAATAGCTGAAATGCCCATAACAACACTGCCGATCTGAATATTTTCGACTTTTGTGGGATTTGATATTTTATGAATGGCTTCGTAAATGATCCAGCCTGCAGCCACAAAGATGAGCATGGCTTCAATAACCCCTGAAACATTTTCAAATTTACCGTGTCCGTAAGGATGTTCCTTATCCGGAGGGGTGTTAGAAAACTTGACCGAAAAAAAGGCAATAATGGCTGCCAGAAGGTCCATCCCTGAATGAATGGCCTCTGAAAGGATACTCACAGATCCGCTGATGAGCCCGGCCACCACTTTCATTGTGATTAAAAGCGAGTTTGAGATTATGGAAAGCCTGGCAGTTTTAACTTTTTCTGAAGACATTGTTGAAATGGTAATGATATAAGGGTTTTACATCCAGATTACTTTTTGAACAGCCTTATGGTCCATGCCTATTATGTCGCGGTACAATTCAGGCCTCCTTGCCATAAGGTAGCGATGACCTCCTGAAAGCGTCAATTTTTCGGGAGTGATCACATGAGAGATCACATCGTCTCCCAGGGTTCTGCATTCTGCCAGGATATCTCCGAACGGATCGATAATCATCGAACAGCCATTTTTAAGCTGGTCATCGTCCATGCCAATGGGATTGGAAAACACAACATAAATCCCATTATCATAAGCTCTTGCCGGAAGCCATTTCATCAGCCAGTCGCGACCTTTCATTCCGTCAAACTCGATTCGCAGTGATGCAGGATCATTTTCCCTGTTTTGCCAGAGGGCAGGATCCACAAAACCGGCACCGGGACGTGTTGAAGGGGTGCACATGGTAACGTGGGGCATGAAAATGATATCGGCCCCCAGCAGTGCGGTAGCCCTTACATTTTCAATGATATTGTTGTCGTAGCATATGAGAATACCGCATTTCCAGCCTTCAAGATCAAAAACGCAATATTCATTACCCGGCGTAAGAAAGGGATTAATAAAAGGATGAAGCTTGCGGAACTTAGCAACCAGTCCGGTTTTATTCACGCAGATATAGGTTTTGTATAACTGATGATCGCTGTCCTTCTCAAATAATCCCGCAAGAATGGCAATATTGTTTTTCGATGCAATTTCCTGCAGGGCCTTTGTGCTTTCCCCGTCAGGGATAAGTTCGGCAAGGCCCAGCATTTGTTCACGTGAAAGTTTGCGGGCAAAAGTATACCCGGTTACCGAACACTCATGAAATGCAACAGCCCTGGCACCTTGTGAAGCGGCCTTTTTAGAAAGGCTGTCAATTACCGAAAGATTGTATTTCTTATCACCGCTTTTGTTTTCAAACTGAGCGGTCGCAATTTTAAGATTTTCCATATCAGATTGGCTCAAGATAGTCTAGTTCCTTGCCATAGGTTTCTTCGGTGAAAAATACCGACACCAGGGCAATACCAATGAAAAGAATACCGGTGACGACACCGGCAGTCCATAACCCGGTCACCGGTGAAAGTGAACCCAGCATCAGGGTCATCAGGATAGTAGCGCCTCTTACAAAGTTTGGCGCCGTGGTGGTTACGGTTGCCCGTATGTTCGTTCCGAATTGTTCGGCAGCTGCGGTGACAAATATCGCCCATAAGCCACCCATGGGAATTCCCAATATAAGAAGGACAATATACACAGCTAACGGCCTTGCATTGAAAAGTGAAAAATAGACTGCTGTCAGCACCGCTATGCAACAGGTAGCCACGATGATGGCTTTTTTTCGGGATCGGAAAACAAGAGAAATATATCCGAAAAGGAAGCTGCCTATGGCTGCGCCTGTGTAGTGAAGCATAACAGAGGTTGATCCCTTTACTGTTCCCTGTATATGCAGCGCTGCTGCAAATGAAGGAGCGTTTATCGTAAGAATGCTCACGGTGTACCATGTAGGAAGAGCTAATAGCGCGCAAAAAATAAACTTCCGGAAACGCTTAATATTGGTGAACAGTGCAAGGAAATTACCTTTACTTACTGATTGTGATTTTGCCTTTTCATACATACCTGACTCGTACACGGCGATCCGCATCACGAGCAGAAGAAGGCCGAGTCCGCCTCCTGTAAAATAGGCTGCCCTCCAGTTGAATCGCTCGGCAACCACAAAAGCAAGCACAGCCCCCAGGATTCCGATTCCTGAAACTATACTGGCTCCCAGTCCTCTTTTTTCCTTTGACATCACCTCAGATACAAGGGTGACGCCAAGTCCGAATTCTCCTGAAAGTCCGAACCCCGCAAAAAATCTCAGCCATGCATATTGATTTACGTGGTATACAAAGCCGTTGGCGATATTTGCCATTGAATAGAGCAGGATGGTGAGGAAAAGAATCGACAGCCGGCCCCGTTTATCGCCCAGTACACCCCAGACTATTCCGCCGAGAAGCATACCAGCCATCTGCATATTCAGGATGAAATTTCCGGTGTTGAACAGATCTGTGCTGCTTGTCAGGCCTAAATCGGTAAGGCTTGGATTCTTAACTATTCCGAAAATGATTAAATCATAAATATCGACGAAATAGCCAAGTGCAGCGACAATTACAACAATATTCAGCACCTTGCGGGAAGAAGCGGAATTCATTTTTTTGAAATAATGGGGCTAAGGTAATAATTAAGGATGAGTCATAAAATTTCATTTGATAACCAAAAACAATTAATGCGGGTACGTTGTTTGTTTACACACGAATTGAAAATCCTTAACAACATATGCCAGTTAAAGCTCCAAAACCGGTTCCCGAAGGGATGAACACAGTTACTGTCCAACTTTTTTATAAAGGTAATTGCAAAGAAGCCATTGAATTTTATAAAAAAGCATTTAATGCTTCAGTTGTCGGAAATATTGCCCATGCACCTGACGGCAAAATTATGCACGCCATGATCAAAATCGGGGATACAAACCTGATGATGTCCGATACATTTTCAGACTATACAGAAAATGGCGGGCAGTTAACCGCATCGCTTTTTATGTATGTAGAAAACTGTGATGCCGTTTACAACCAGGCTGTGAAGGCGGGTTGCACTGTAGTTCATGAAATGACGGATGCCTTCTGGGGCGACCGGCTCGGGAGTATTCGCGATCCGTTCAGTCACTTCTGGACCATTGCCTCCTACAAATGGCAGCTCACCCCTGAAGAAGTGGCAAAGGGTCAGGAGGAGTGGGTGAGGTCGATGCAATCCTAACGTCATTGCGAGGAGCCTGAAAAATCAATATTTATTGCAGAATGTAATGCGACGAAGCAATCTGCCTGCACATGAAGGGCATTGCAAAGACTGAAACCGAATACCGAATACAAAAATACCATTGCCGATTTGGCGAGGTTCTGCCTGTTCGGGCAGATTGCTTCACCTCCGCAGGAATCGGAGGTTCGCAATGACGTGCGCTTATCCACCATCCAGTATCCACCATCCAGTATCCAGCATCTTTTTCTTAAAAATCATCTGTTTCTTAAAAATATTCCCTATCTTGCCGTTAACGTACACGACAGGTATGGACCGGATAAAGAAAACATCAAATCAACGGGTTACCATTAAGGATATTGCTTCAATGGCAGGTGTTTCAATTGGAACCGTTGACCGTGTTCTGCATCATCGCGGTGAAGTAAACCAGGAAACCCATGATCGGGTGATGTCATTCATTCAGAAATTGGGTTATACTCCCAACCTGTTGGCAAAATCGCTTGCTCTTAAAAAGAAATTCAATATTGCCGTTCTCATTCCCGATTCAGGCAAAAACAACCCTTACTGGAAAAATCCGATGGAAGGATTTTCAAGGGCATCCCACGAACTAAAGGACTTCAATACCACTATTTCTGTTTCACATTATGATCCGGGGAATGAACAGTCATTTATCGATAAATTTGCATCCATATTATCGTCATCGCCTGACGGCCTTATAATGGCACCCCATTTTCATGATGCGGCTTTAAAACCGATTTCGGTATGTAAAGAAAAGGGAATTCCCCTGATGTTCATTGACAATAACCTGGATGGGCAGGCACTTGCCTATTTCGGACAGGACGCATTTCAAAGCGGTATTGTGGCCGCAAAGCTCATGCATCAAGCTCTTCGTGGGAATGCAATGGTGATTGTCCTGAATATGGCCAGCAACAAGATCATCACCCGGCATATGCAGAAGCGTGAGGATGGTTTCAGGCATTATTTCACCACGCTTCAATCAACAGGGAAAATTGATATTCTGTCTGTTGCCATTGATCTATCACTTAAAAAGGAACCCGCACATTCCCTTAACCGCTTATTTGAGGAATACCCGTCTATTTCGGGAATTTTTGTTACCAATTCAAGGGTATACAGGGTTGCCCCTGTTTCGGAGAAGCATCAGCCTGTTGTTCTGATCGGCTATGACCTGGTGGATGACAACATTCGCTATCTTGAAAAAGGCAGCATAAGCTTCCTGATATGCCAGAAACCGCAGGAACAGGCATACAAATCGGCCATGGCCATGTTCAGTTATCTTCTCTCAAAAAAGCCGGCTGAAGAGATCAATTACAGCGCCATTGACATCATTGTGAAAGAGAATGTACAGTATTACAAAAACAATAATTGAATTCTATGAGAAAAATCGACTTTTCGGGTTTGAAAGATAAGGTATGCGTAATAACCGGCGGGGCAGGGATTATTGGAAGATCGGTTTGTGAGGCACTTGCGGTTTCGGGTATAAAAACTGCAATAATTGATCTCAATCCGGAATCGGCAGGAAAACTTGCAGATGAGTTAACATCACAAACCGGCACACCATGCATAGCTGTTGCAGGCAATGTACTGGATAAAGAATCTTTGATTTCCGCACGCTCAGAAATCATCAGCCGGTTGGGCAAGGTCGATTTTCTCATCAACGGTGCCGGCGGAAACTCACCTGCAGCCACCACAAAGCAGGAGCAAATTGAGAGACCGGGGAAATTTGATGCATCTGAAACTTTCTTTGGCCTTGATTTGAGCGGATTTGACAAGGTATTTGCCCTCAATTTTTCAGGAACTTTGTTGCCAACAATGGTTTTCGTTCCTGAAATGATTGAGCGCGGAGAAGGTGTGGTGATCAATATTTCATCGATGAACTCGTTCAGACCTCTTACCAAAATTCCTGCCTATTCAGCCGCCAAAGCATCGGTTAACAATTTTACGCAATGGTTGTCTGTTCACCTTGCAAAAACCGGTGTCAGGGTGAATGCCATAGCACCTGGTTTTTTTCTTACAAACCAGAACCGGTTTTTATTGATCGATGAGAAAACAGGACTTGCCACACCAAGGGGGATGAAAATAATGGCCAACACACCCATGGGAAAATACGGCGAACCGGGCGATTTGCAGGGTGCCGTATTATTCCTGCTTTCAGAATGGTCTTCATTTATTACAGGCATTGTGTTACCGGTAGACGGAGGATACAGCGCCTATGGAGGAGTGTAAACGATTAATGGAAAGATATGATTTACTGTGATACCGGATCAGTGCCGAAAAGCTTATCTGACAGCGATCTGAAATTGCTGTTGTTTAAAGTTCTTGATCAGCTTGGCGACAGGAAAAGGGTACTTATTGTACCTCCTGATTTTACACGTTTTCATTCTTATGCCGGGAAACTTACCTCCCTGGTTTATGAGTTTTACGGCAGAAACGTCACAGACATACTGCCCGCCCTGGGTACCCATTCTCCTATGACGGCCGGTCAGATTAAAATCATGTTCCCCGGAGTGCCTGAAGAGCTCTTCAGGGTTCATGACTGGCGTAATGATGTGGTCACCGTGGGAAAGGTGCCTGGAAGCTACGTAGCTGAAATTACAGGCGGTGCCCTTTCATTCGAATGGCCGGCCCAGATAAACCGCCTTATATGGGAAGGCGGCCATGATATGATCCTTTCAGTGGGGCAGGTGGTGCCTCATGAAGTGATCGGAATGGCCAACTATAATAAGAATTTATTCGTCGGAACCGGCGGATCTGAAGGCATTAATAAAAGTCATTTCCTCGGAGCCGTTTATGGCATGGAAAAGTTAATGGGCATTGCCGACAATCCCGTTCGCAGGTTACTCAATTATGCATCGGAACACTTTATTAATAGCCTGCCTGTTGTATATATCCATACCGTAATTGGTCGCGATGAAACCGGCTGCCTTGCAGTAAAAGGACTTTTCATCGGCAATGATCATGAAGTATTCACCAGGGCTGCGGAACTTTCAGTTAAGGTAAACTTCACAACGCTTGACAATCCGCTCAAAAAAGTGATTGTATATCTTGATCCTTCTGAATTCAAAAGCACCTGGCTCGGCAACAAAAGTATTTACCGCACACGAATGGCACTGGCGGACGGAGGCGAGCTCATCGTACTTGCACCGGGCGTGAAAGAATTCGGCGAAGATCCTGAAATCGACCGGCTCATCAGAAAATACGGTTATTTTGGTACACCGGAAACCCTCAGGAAACTGAAAGAAAATAATGACCTTGCCGGCAACCTCAGTGCAGCGGCACACCTTATTCACGGAAGTTCTGAAGGCAGGTTTTCAATTACATATTGTCCCGGCCATCTGAGCCGTCGCGAAATAGAATCAGTAAATTTCAAATACGCCGCGTATGAAGAGATGAGCAAACGCTATAATCCGGCAGAACTGAAGGACGGATTTAACACAATGACTGACGGAGAGGAAATTTATTATATTTCGAATCCTGCACTGGGACTATGGGCTTGGAAGGGAAGGGTTTCCGGATAGGGATCAGGGAACAGGGATCAGGGATCATTTAAAAGCACATAGGTCCCATAAGTCCCATAGGTCTCAGTAATGAGCACTGAACAAGGAACACCGATTTAAGATTTAAGAACTTTTACCAGACCAGCAGACTAACAGACAAACAGACTACAGACTAACAGACTAACCATGACACAAACCATCTCAAAATTCCGCTGGACGATTTGTTCCCTGTTGTTTTTTGCCACAACGATCAATTACCTTGACAGGCAGGTTTTGTCGCTTACATGGGATGAATTTATCAAACCTGAATTTCACTGGAACGAATCGCATTATGGCACCATCACCTCATTCTTTTCTATATTTTATGCGGTTTGTATGTTGTTTGCCGGGCGCTTTGTGGAGTGGATGGGAACAAAAAGGGGGTTTCTTTGGGCAATAGGGGTTTGGAGTGCCGGTGCCTGCCTTCATGCAGTGTGCGGACAGGTAACCCAGGCAAATGTCGGGCTGCACAGTGCAGCTGAACTCACAACTGCCACAGGTGACATGGCTGTTAAGATTGCTACGGTCAGCATGTGGTGCTTTTTATTTGCAAGAGGTATCCTGGCCTTCGGTGAGGCCGGTAATTTCCCGGCAGCCATTAAGACCACTGCCGAATACTTTCCGAAAAAAGACAGGGCTTTCGCCACATCTATTTTCAATGCCGGGGCTTCCATCGGGGCGCTGTTCGCCCCTTTATCCATTCCGCCCCTGGCAAAGCATTTCGGATGGGAGACTGCATTTATCCTCATCGGGGCCCTGGGATTCATCTGGATGGCCTTCTGGGTCTTTCTTTACGACAAACCTGCAAACAGCAGGCATGTAAATGAATATGAACTGAGATATATCGAGCAAGACAGGAATGAGGAACCGGATAACAGCAAAAAAGAAGAAACAAGGATACCGTTCTTTCAAACTTTCTCTTACAGGCAAACATGGGCTTTTGCTGTGGGCAAGTTCATGACCGACGGTGTATGGTGGTTTTTCCTGTTCTGGACCCCTTCTTACCTGAACACCCAGTTTGGTATCAAAACATCAGAAGGTCTCGGGATGGCGCTGATCTTCACATTATATGCCATTGTCACTATCCTTTCCATTTTCGGAGGGAAACTTCCTACAATCTTCATCAATCGCAGCGGTCAGAATCCCTATGCTGCAAGAATGAAAGCCATGCTTATATTTGCTTTCTTCCCGCTTTTTGTACTGCTGGCTCAACCACTGGGAATGAAGTTTGCCGACCTGGGAAAAAACGCCGCCTGGATTCCCGTGCTTCTTATTTCTCTTGGCTGTGCCGCTCACCAGGCATGGAGCGCCAATTTATTCTCCACCATCGGCGATATGTTTCCGAAGGGTGCTATTGCTACGGTAACAGGTATTGGCGGTATGGCGGGCGGAATTGGTTCGATGATCCTTCAGAAAGGTGCCGGTAACCTTTTTGTATATGCCGGTAATACCAATATGACGTTCTTCGGCTTCCAGGGAAAGCCTGCAGGTTATTTCATCATATTCTGCATTTGTGCTTTCGCTTATCTGATCGGGTGGACTTTTATGAAAATGCTGGTTCCCAAAATGAAGATCATAACCGTATCACTATGAAAAAATTCCTCGACGAAAATTTCCTGCTTGAAACGGAAACTGCTGAATACCTTTATCATCAATATGCAGCGTCACTTCCGATAATCGATTACCATTGCCACCTTTCACCAAAACAGATTTCAGAAAACAGGAATTTCGAAAATATTACCCAATCCTGGCTTTACGGCGATCATTATAAATGGCGTGCCATGCGTACCAACGGGGTAGACGAGCGCTATTGCTCAGGGGAGGCAACCGACAGGGAAAAATTTGATAAATGGGCTGAAACAGTTCCGTATACAATGCGGAACCCGCTTTATCACTGGACTCACCTCGAACTTCAGCGGTACTTTGAAATTAAAGAATTACTGAGTCCGCTCACAGCTGACAGTATCTATAACAGGACAGCTGAAATGCTCAGCCATCCCGATTATTCGCCTGTTGGCCTTATCCGCAAAATGAAGGTTGAAGTGGTTTGCACCACTGATGATCCGATTGATTCACTTGAATACCACGGAAAGGTAAAAGCCTCTCATCCTGAAATATCAATGATTCCCGCCTGGAGACCGGATAAATTGCTGAATATTGATAATGGAGGACCATTCAATGATTACATCCGGAACCTTGAATCGTTAACAGCAATAGCAATCACTGGTTTCGACACCTTGCTGGAAGCCATGGACAAGAGGCATGAATTCTTTCACTCGTCAGGGTGCAGGCTTTCTGATCACGGTCTTGAAACATTTTACACGGAACCGTACACACATTCCGAATTGAATGTCATTCTCGGCAAAGCAAGGCAGGGATTGAAAATCTCAAATGAGGAATCCTTAAAATTTAAATCTGCACTGCTGTATGAAATGGCTGTAATGGATCACAAAAGGGGATGGGCACAGCAGTTTCACATTGGTGCCATGCGCAACAATAACACCCGCATGTTGAAAACCATTGGTCCCGATGGAGGATTTGATTCGATAGGCGATTACAGGTATGCATCCGCCATGTCGGCTTTCCTCGACAGGCTTAATCTTGAAAACAAACTTACAAAGACCATACTGTATAATCTCAATCCTGCAGACAATGAAATCATAGCCACCATGGCCGGTAATTTCCAGGATGGAAGTTTCCCGGGTAAGATACAGTTCGGCGCTGCCTGGTGGTTCCTCGATCAGAAAGAAGGAATTGAAAAGCAACTTAACGCCCTCTCAAACCTGGGACTTTTAAGCCGGTTTGTCGGTATGCTCACCGATTCCCGGAGCCTGTTGTCGTATCCGAGGCACGAATATTTCAGGCGCATCCTGTGCAACCTGATCGGCCGTGATGTTGAAAAAGGTGAACTGCCTGATGATAAGGCATGGCTTGGCAAAATAATCGAAGACGTTTGTTACAGGAATGCTAAGAATTACTTTAATTTTAAGAAAGAAAAATCCTGACATCCTCGGAGACCTGTCAGCGTTTTTTCTTTCTTTAACCCGAAAGACAACTAAAATAACTCATATGACCAACACGAATAATTCCCGCCGTGATTTTATAAAGAAAGCCGGACTCGGTGCATCCGCCCTGGCAATCGGAGGCATCGGATTCCCAGCATCTTCTTATGCAAGGATTGTAGGAGCCAACGAAAGAATGAATTTTGCAATGATTGGCTGTTACAGGCGCTTCAATGCTTACATGGATTCGTTGCCCAAACTCACCGATGACATCAATGTAGTGTATGTGTGCGATGTGGACAAAATCAGAATGGCAGATGCCCAGGCAAAAGTTTCAGAGAAAATGGGCTATAAACCAGATGCAGAGGAAGATTTGCGAAATATCCTTGAGGATAAAAAGGTAGATGCAGTTGTTATTGCCATTCCCGATCACTGGCACGCGCCTGCCACCTTTATGGCCGTGAAAGCCGGTAAGCATGTATATCTTGAAAAACCATGTTCTCATAATCCGCGTGAAGGCGAATTGCTTGTTGATTTTCAGAAAAAGTACAACAGGGTAATCCAGATGGGCTCACAGCAACGTTCTGCTATTGAAACCCGCGAGATCATAAGCGAAATTCACAAGGGATTGCTGGGTGAAACCTACATGGGTCTGGCGTTCTATTCAAACAGCAGGGGAAAGGTTCCCAATCCGCTGCCTGTCAATCCTCCTCCTACTCTCAATTGGGAGTTGTTCCAGGGACCGGCTCCGAGAGCGCAGTATATGGATGTGTATTTCGATTATAACTGGCACTGGTTCTGGCAATACGGAACAGGTGAAACCGGAAACAATGCCGTTCATGAACTGGATATTTGCCGGTGGGCACTGGAACTCGACTTTCCGAAACGGGTATCCGTAATTGCAGGAAAACAGCATTACCGTGATGACGGCTGGACGATGTACGATACAATGGATGCCTCATTTATATTTCCGAACGGCAAAGTCATTAAGTGGGACGGTAAAAGCAGGTCGAATTACCAGACTTATGGCATGGACCGGGGAAGCATTATTTATGGTTCGCAGGGCACTGCCGTTTTAAACAGGAATGGATATAAAGTTTTCGACCTGGGAGGGAAACTGCTGCTAGAAAGAAAGTCGGAAGAGGTGGCACAGACAACCCAGCCAGGCGGCGCAGGGGGAATGGACGGCCTTCATATTATGAATTTTGTAAATACGATCAGGGGCACTGCTCCCCAGCAAAACCAGCCCATTACTGAAGGAGCGAAAAGCACGCTGCTCGGTCACCTGGCCAATATATCGTACAGGGTGAATGCCCCGCTTGAGCTTAATGAAACCAACGGGCATATCCTGAACAATTCCGAAGCCATGAAGTTATGGGAAAGACAATATGAAAAAGGATGGGAACCGAAATTATAATCCTCAGTTTATGAATTCACGCAGAAATTTTATACGTAATGCCTCATTGTTAACGGCCTTCGCTTTTATTCCTTCATCTGCATTTTCTGTTACCGGAAAACGCGGGCCCAATGATTTGATCCGGGTGGGATTGATAGGTGTGAACGGTATGGGTTTTAATGATCTGACCTCATTTCTTAAAAATCCGGAAGTAGACCTTATCGCCATGTGCGATGTGGACAAAAACCTTCTTGAAAAGCGCGTTGTTGATCTTAAAGACCAGGGAATAACCAAATTTCCGAAAAGGTATTTCGATTACAGGAAAATGCTCGAAAACAAGGATATTGATGTGGTGATCATTGGAACGCCCGATCATTGGCATTGCCTGCAGTTTGTAGATGCGCTTTCTGCCGGAAAGCATGTATATGTCGAAAAGCCCCTGGGAAATTCAATTGCAGAGATCAACGCCATGAAAAAAGCGGTTGAGAAATACGGCAAAATGGTACAGGTAGGCCAGTGGCAAAGAAGTCAGCCTCATTTTGTGGATGCCGTCAGTTTTCTGCGTTCCGGAAAGCTCGGAAGGATAAGAACCTGTAAGGCATGGTCATATGTCGACTGGAAGGGACCAGTTCCTAAAATCCCGAACGAACCTGTTCCTGATGGAGTTGATTATGAAATGTGGCTGGGCCCAGCTCCCTTGAGGCCTTTCAACCGCAACCGCTTTCACTTCACATGGCGGTGGTATTGGGAATATGCAGGGGGCCTGATGACCGACTGGGGCGTTCATCTTATCGACTACATTTTATATGGTATGAATAAGCCGCTTCCTCTGTCAGTTATGGCATCGGGAGGAAAGTATGCATACCCTGAGGATGATATGGTGACACCGGATACACTGACAGCCGTTTATGATTTCGGTGATTTTACTATGATCTGGGAGCATACCATCGGTATCGGCCTGGGTAACTGGAAAAGGCCACACGGCATGTCATATATAGGAGAGAACGGAACACTTGTGCTCGACAGGAACGGTTGGGAGGTGTTCCCTGAAAAGGACAGGATGGAGGCAGTTCCTTTGCAGAAGAATGAAGGTATAGGCCTCGATCTTCATGTAAGGAATTTCATTGACTGTTTGCAGAATAATACCCCTCAGAAATTGAATGCCGGTATTGATATCGGTAAAAATGTGGCTCTGGTGGCTCAAATGGGGAACATTGCCTATCGCACCGGTGAAAAAATTTACTGGAAACAGGATTCACAGACATTCAATTCGGCATCAGCCAACAAATTCATTACGCCTGAATATCAGAACGGATGGAAATTTCCTCAGAGTTAGCCTATGAAAATTGATAAATATTCTTTCGGTACCGGTGACCGTTTCGGAAAAGAAGGTACGGCACAGCTAGATGCCATAAGAGAAATGAACACCCTTGGTATTCCTGTGGTTCCTGTGTGGAATAAATCGAACCGCGAACATTCCATTATCGGTTCGGTGCCGGCCGAAGTAAGGGATGAAGCCCAACGGGCAGTCAGGTCCGCGGGGTATACCGGCAATTACTTTGTGGATGCAGATCACATTAATCTTGAAACGGTTGACCGGTTTATTTCTTCATCCGATTTTTTCACCATTGACGTGGCTCATTTTATAGGCAAGAAAGCTTCGGAAGATGAGGTAGCCGATTTTGTTTCGCACCATGGAAAATACAGGAAACTGGCAATTCCCGGAATCCCGGATGGGCCCGAAATCAGGGAGGATTTTCTGAAGAAGCTTGCAGAGAATTACCTGGTGGCACTTCATGAAGTAAAAAAAATCTATGATCGAATTATTACTGCCAAAGGGCCGGGCACATTTATTACGGAAGTTTCCGTTGATGAGGCTGAAATGGTTCAGGGACCGGTTGAATTGTTCTTCATCCTGGCTGAATTGAAACACCTGGATGTGGAGGTTCAGACAATTGCCCCGAAATTCTCTGGATTGTTTGCCAAAGGAATTGATTACATCGGGGACACAAGCGCTTTTTCAGATGAGTTTGAGAATGATGTGGCTGTTGTTAAGTTTGCCATCAGCGAACTGGGACTGGCTGACAGTTTGAAGTTAAGTGTGCACAGCGGAAGCGACAAGTTTTCGATATATCCGTCAATTAAAAAGGCCATTCAGAAATTTGATACCGGGATTCATGTAAAAACGGCCGGTACTACCTGGCTTGAAGAAGTGATCGGACTGGCAGAAGCAGGGAAAAACGGTCTGGCCATGGCAAAGGAAATATATGCGAAATCCTTTGAGCGCTTTGATGAGCTCGCCGGTCCCTATGCCACAGTTCTGAAAATCGACCGGTCAGAACTTCCGTCGCCGACTGAAGTAGATACCTGGAGCAGCATTCATTTTGCCGATGCATTGACACATGACACCCGTTGTTCGGCGTATAACCCGCATTTCAGGCAGCTGATCCATGTGGGGTATAAAATTGCTGCGGAAATGGGACAATCATTCCGTGACGCCCTCGACGAACATCATGAAATTATTGCATCCAGGGTAAAGCACAACCTGCTTGAAAAACACCTGAAGAGGCTGTTTCTGTAGCTTTTTAGCTTTTAAGCAGGTTAGCATTTTAGTAGATTCAACCTATAGCCTATAGCCTATAGCCTATAGCCTATAGCCTTGTTTATGCCAGGAACTCTTCGGGAACATCGCCGATGCGGCTTATATTCCTGATTTTTTCCTTAACATCAAATCCTGCGCTGCAAACCACGCTGCAATTATCACATTCTCCGCAGGCATCTGCGCCTGCTGCCATGTCAAAAGTCTGGCGGGCATGATGCATGTTCCTGTAACCGTAAGCATACATATAACTCCGCATCAGTGTGGGTATGTCGACGTTTTGTTTACACTGATCCCTGCAGTCCTGGCATTGCAGGCAGAACAGTCCCGGTTCACCTGCTGAAGCCAACCTGAGGTCCTTAAGTTCCTGGTCTGTCATGTTCAGATCTTTTAACAGGGCAAGATTGGCCTGCAGCTCATCAAAAGTTGTCATGCCCGACATAACGGTATGCATATTCGGATTCTTCAAAACCCATTTAAGGGCGGCCTGGGAGTTGATTGGTTGAGTGCGTCCGCTGTCCCAGTATCCTCCAGCCATGCTTTTCATAACAATAAAGCCTAATCCGGCTTTGGCACCGTAATCAATGGCGTCTTTCACTGCCTGTGCCTCATTCATCCTGAAATTGTATGCCATCATCACCACATCGTAAATACCGGTATCAGCCGCAGCTGTTACGGCCTGGTCGGAGAAGCTGTGGGTAGCAATACCTATGTAACGGGCCTTTCCAGATTTTTTGAAATCCTCCATGGTTCGGAGCAACGGCTCAAAAAACACGGATTCTTTTTTTGCTGCAAAAGGAAGGAAAAGAATATCGAGGTAATCCACATTCAGTCGCTTCATGCTGGCTTCGATGTCAGCTTTGAACGCTTCACCGGCAGAAGGGTCGGTAAAAAGGCCATTCTGGTGATCGGTTCCCTTTGGCATGGAACTGGTTGCCACCATGAATGAATCTCTGGGAAGGCCTTTAAACACCTGGCCGAGCATGGCTTCATTATTGCCGTTTCCATAGTATGTGGATGTGCCGAACAGTTTAACTCCGCTTTCAAGGACGCTTTTCACGAGGGCAGGATTGTTTGTGTCGCCTGTTCCCATGCTGAGAACCGGTATTTTTAAACCGGTTTTTCCAAGTGTTCTTACCGGGAGTTCTTCCTTTAATCTAAAGTTGGTTCCTTGTGCTGCGGAAGGTATCAGTGCAGCACCCGATAAGCCGATGAGGCTTTTTTTAATAAAATCTCTGCGGTGGTTCATAATAGGTTTATTAGTGGGTATATTTATTTATATTTCCTTGCTATCTCAAGCACATAATTGCAGATAGTGGTGATCTGCCCGAAGTCACCTTTTTCAAGCCAGCCTTTTTTAATGAGCTGTGAACCCATTCCCACACAGGCAGCACCGGCTTTAAACCAGGCGCCCAAGCTTTCTTCGGTAGGCTCAACACCACCTGTAGGCATAATATGGGTCCACGGCATAGGCCCTTTAATGGCTTCAATGAATCCCGGTCCCCCGACCTGGCTGCCCGGAAACATTTTCACAATTTCAGCTCCAAGTTCTTCCGCTTTTGAAATTTCAGTCACCGATCCGCATCCTGGTGCCCACATAATCTTCCTGCGGTTACACACTTTGGCCATGTCCTCGTTCAGAACGGGTGAGACAATGAATCCCGCGCCCATCTGTATATAAATTGAGGCGGTTCCTGCATCCACCACGGATCCTGCTCCCAGGATCATTTCAGGAAGTTCCTGAAGTGCATATTTGTTGAGGTCGCGGAATACCTCATGGGCAAAATCGCCCCGGTTGGTAAATTCGAAAACCCTGATTCCACCGTCGTAGCAGGCTTTCAGTACCTGTTTGCACAGTTGAATGTCCTTGTGATAAAATACCGGCACAATTCCGGTTTCCATCATGGTGACTGCGACTTGTATGCGGGTAAAGCGGGACATGTTGTTTTGTTTGAGGTTTGTAGTTTGTAGTCTCAAAGTTGTTTCATGTTGTTTCAAAGTTGTTTCATGTTGTTTCAGGTTGTTTCGTTTTGTGGGTTAGGAATAGTTATTCAAAAATTTCGGAACAATTGTAATTATTTTGAAACCATATGAAACCATATGAAACCATATGAAACAACATAAAAAACACTTACCTGGAAACCCTCCCCGACCCGTCACCGCTCATCAGTTTTTCTACTTCATCAACGGTTACAAGGTTGAAATCGCCGGGTATGGTGTGTTTCAGGCATGAGGCGGCCACTGCAAAATCAAGTGCCTTCTGGTCGCTGTCATATGTATTCATACCATAAATAAGACCGCCCATAAAGGAATCTCCCCCTCCCACACGGTCCACAATATGTGTGATATCATAAACCGGGGCTATTAACAGGTCTATTCCGTTCCACAGCACTCCGCTCCAGGTGTTGTGATTAGCATTTACCGAACCGCGAAGCGTTATTACAACCTTTTTCGCATTGGGAAACCGGGTCATCAGCTGCCTGCAAACGGATTCATAATCTGAGGCATCCACATGGCCGCCAGTAATGTCTGCATTTTCAGGTTTGATACCGAATACTTTTTCGGCATCTTCTTCATTACCCAGGATGATATTGCAGCCTGAAACCAGTTCAGGCATTACTTCGGAAGCTTTTTTACCGTATTTCCAAAGGTTTTTTCTGTAATTAAGATCAGTTGATACAGTTATCCCCTTTTTATTTGCAGTTTTAATCGCTTCCAGGCACGCATCAGCGGCACCCTGTGAAATAGCAGGTGTTATGCCGGTCCAGTGAAACCATTGCACGTCTTCCAATGCCTTTTCCCAGTCGATCATTCCTTTTTCAATAGTAGCAATGGATGAATGGGCCCTGTCGTAAATCACCTTGCTGGCCCTTGCAACAGCTCCCGTTTCGAGGAAGTAAATACCGATTCTTTCACCGCCATAGATGATTTTTTCAATACCCACACCGAATTTTCTTAACTCCATGGTACAGGCAGCGGCAATATCATTTTCGGGAAGCCGGGTAATAAAATCAACAGGCATCCCAAAATTGGCAAGCGATACGGCAACATTGGCTTCTCCTCCACCAAAGCAAACGTTATATTGATGAGACTGTGAAAATCTCTCAAATCCTGGCGTAGAAAGGCGAAGCATAATTTCGCCGAAAGTTGCGACTTTGATCATGGGCTTTATTTATCAATCAAATTTATTCGATTTATTCATTTAATCGTAAATCGTAAATCGTAAATCGCAAATCGTAAATCGTAACCGGTTTTATTTTCTGAAGAAAGTAAGGATAAAAGCCAGTGTTATAAAACATGACAACACTATGAAACTGAGATGAAGCGACTGCAGTTCGGCAACGAAGCCCAGGGCAGCAGGTCCCATCAGAAAACCCACATTCGCTGTTGCAGCTATAAAGGCCACTCCGTCTGCTGTTCGTATTCCTTTTATGTTTGAAGCAAGCCGGTATACTTCAGGCACAATGATTGAAAAGCCGAGTCCAATAACAAAAAATCCGGGATAGGTTGAAAGCGGCGATGCCAAAAGCACAAGCATGAATCCTATCAGGCTGGTTCCAATGGCTATCCGCAGCAATTTCCATGATCCAAGCCTGCGGCTCAGGGTGTCCCCGGTGAATCGTCCGATGGCCATTCCAAGTGAAAATAGTGAATAACCAAGTCCGATATACTGGATTTTCATTTGCACGATCTTCTTGAGATAAAGCGCACTCCAGTCGGCAATGGCACCTTCGGAGATCATCATGATAATGGCTATGGATGAAATTCCCAGAAGTGGTTTAATAGGGAATTTCTGATGTTTTTGTTTCTCGAATTTTTCAGTTCTGATATGGAAATATTCCTTTTTAAGCCAAAGCTGGATGATAAATAGCGTAGAAACCAGTAAAGCCAGGTGAAGCAAAGGCCGGTGAAGCAAACCGGCTATGAAGCTTCCGGTAGATGAGCCAATCATACCTCCGAGGCTCCAGAACCCATGACTTCCGGTCATAATGTAGGTTCCCGATTGCCGCTCTATAATTGCTGTAAGTGAATTGAGAGAAATGGCGAAAACAGAGCTCATCATTCCGAAGAAATAGAGTGCTGCACACAAAAAGCCGTAGGTTGGGGCCAGGAACATACCAAATATTGCTGTTGCATAACCTGTAAAACCAATGAAAGCCTGGCGGCCGACACCCAGCCTGTCAGTGAGCCAGCGACTTATCGGGAGCATGCTCAGCGAACCGAAGGCCATGAAAAAGATAGCCCCGCCGATTTTCCCTTCGGTGATGTTCAGGCGGTCTGCCGTGTAAGGTATATACGTTACCCAGGTGCTGAAAACAAGACTGAAACACGAATACAAAAATGCAGGAGCGAAATATTTGCGTTTAGTGAAAGTTTTAAGCGAAAGCATGATACAAAAAGATTGCTGCAAAACTAGCAAAATTTCAGATGCTTCCTTGAAGTCACTAAGGTCCCTATTGTCCCTAGCGTCCCTAAAGTCACTGAGATTAACAAATAATATGAGTATTAAAAAAAACTATTTAAGAATTTAGTATATTATTCATACAGGCTTTGATGATTTAATAATCAAATTCAAGAGAAATCGCGAACAGGGACGATAGGGACGTTAGAGACAATAGGGACGCTAGTGATGATACACATAGTAATGTGACAACAATCAATTTCAAACACCAAATAATATCTAAGTTATGGCTCAATATAACACAGAACCCGTAAAATTCATCCCCAGGCATGGAGGGTATGAAAAACTGATTTCTTATCAGAAAGCCGAAATCATTTACGATGGTACAATATATTTCACTAAAAGATTTGTCTCAAAGTCCGACCGTACATCTGATCAAATGGTTCAGGCTGCAAGAAGCGGTAAGCAGAATATCGTTGAAGCCAGTATGGCATCAGCGATGTCAAAGCAAACTGAAATTTTTCTGACAAATGTTGCGCGTTCATCACTTGAAGAACTTAAGAAAGACTACAATGACTTTTTACGAACCAATAAATTGAAGGCCTGGACAGCAGATCACAATCAGGGAACGCATGTTGAAAGCCCGATTGGAACAACGGAAGAACAATCAGTAAAGAATATGCATCGTCCCTATCGTCCCTATCGTCCCTTTGCCTCAAAAGCAATTTTCCTGTAAATGTCTTCAGCTTTTTTATACCGTGCCCTTACTACTTCAATATCCTCCCTGAAATACTTCCTCCAGGGCCCACCGTCCCTGATGTTCTTACTTATATTGTCAATCCATGCCACAAAATATTCTGCATCACCGGCACTGGCTCTCACCGGTTTATTGCCAACAGTGATGTAAACAGGCGCTGTGTGCGACTGGTGTCCCTTTTCGTTCATTCTTCTCGCACATATCCAGCTGCTCTGATCAACAGGCAAATCGGCGGTAAGGATTGCCGGGTTTCCGGGACCGGCTGAAGCATTTTGCCGGGCAACAATTTTACCATTGCATACCAGCTCAATACTTCCATTCTGGTTTTCAACCGATGTCCATG
This sequence comes from Bacteroidales bacterium, assembly GCA_035299085.1. Taxonomy (NCBI): domain Bacteria; kingdom Pseudomonadati; phylum Bacteroidota; class Bacteroidia; order Bacteroidales; species Bacteroidales bacterium. The sequence continues at coordinate 72,350 of DATGXG010000057.1, forward strand.
TTACCTTAACCTGCAGATTTTTTTCTGAATTTAAGTGTATTTCATCACCAGGTGTCGCAGAATCACCAACGTTCAAATCCAGGAATTCTTTGTGGCCGTTTGTTGTAACTACTGTACGTCCATTCTTTATACCGTGGATCCATCCTGAATAAGTCAGCGGTTCTTTTACCTGTACATAAGTGAGCAGGGATCCCAACGGTGCCGCGTTGTTGCAGGGGAAATCGGTTCCGGCACACCATCCGGGCCTGAAACCGCAATTGAGTATTCTATAATATGCATTGATGGCAGCATCATTGAGCCATACATCCTCAGCGAGAAAATCAACGGTTCCAAAGGCAATTTCCACCGGGAAATCAATGGGAATACAGCATGTCAGTTCGTTTTGTATGGGATCATTCAGATATTGCATATGGCAAAATCCCTGGACGGCGTTTTGTTTACGTCCCCATTCAAGGATGTTATAGGTCGATTCTTTCCACATAGGATGGGCTTCCTTAAGTCCCAGTAAAACCAGGTGGCCTCCCAGCGCCTTGTTTTCAAAAGTAACCCCCGCAGGGTCAAAGTGCCATTCCGCATCGTAATGAATGATCCTGCCCGGTTCGGATTGTGGCAGGTCAGCACCGTTCACTTTTCCCGGGTCGGTTTTGCTATCCTTCACTTCACCATTGCCGATATCGGCAAGCAGTGTGACAACTGCCAGGTTATTCACTTCCATCATGTTGTGGAGGCTGTCTTCAGTCCATATAGCCGTTGCATCGCCGCAGTTCCTGTGTACATGCATATCACCGGCATACCAGTCATCCGGTTCGGGTTTTAAATGAGAAATTGGTTTTGTAGGGGTTGAATATGTTATGGTGAAGACCGATTCGCCCGGAATGGTTGCCTGCCATCCTTCCCCTGTTGGCTGAAGTTCGGATTCCTTTAAGTTGTACTGTGCATTGGTAAGGTACAACCTCATTTTACCCCGGACTATTACATCAGATTGATTCCCCAATATTCTCGTTTCATTCCCGGTTTTATTATAGCCCACGATCACAACTCGGCCATCCGGGTTTAAATAGGCATAAACGATAAGGTCATTATTACTTACGGACGCTCCTATCCGAATGGCCCCCGGCCTTATATATCTGAACAACTGTGCAAATTCATAAAACTGTTTTCGCGGAGTCCAGCTCCCGGTTGACTTATCATAGGCAATCAGTGGTTTTCCCTTTTCTCCTTCCCAGAAAACCCAGTCATTAGGCGGCTCGTTTCCATATCCGTTACGGCGGGCATGCTGGTAATCGCAATCAAATCCATCCCAGAAAATTTGCGAGGATGCATCATCATCCAGTTGTCCAGCCAGGTTTTTTATTCCTGCCGTTTCAGTAACCCAATAGGTTTTCACAGGATTCTTTTCATCACTTATTTTATCCAGGTAGTTCCGGGCATCCTTGCCATATTGATGCACACCCCAGTGCGCGATCTTATTCATCACAACAGGGTCCTTAATAATTTCATCAAAACAGGCATTGAATAACTGGTCACCTGCAGCATCGGGTGTTACAAACCGGATATCATTCAGACCAATCTTATCAAGCTTCTCAGCAAGTTTGTGCAGGATCCGGGCATACTGGACAGGATCCGGCATATTGGGCCCTTCCACGATGCCATCGGGATGTTCGGGACCCTTTGTGCCTGAAACAATATCGGTTTCATTCATGGGTGAAACCAGGGTGAATTTTATTTTCTCCGTATTCTTTGCGTAATACAACAGGGCGGCAATCGATTCAACAAATTCATCTTCCATGGAAGCATCCACGGTATGATTTGTATTTCCCATCCAGCTTTTTTTCGCATTGGGTGCGGTTAATGGTGCAGGTGACGAAGGCGCTCCCATAAAACTGATCATCAGTTTATCGGTGATACCCCTTTGATTAAGGTAGTGTAATGTGTTCCAGACTCCATTGAATCTCGGGCTTGTAAAAACTCTGTTGAAATAATCCCAATTGAAATGGCGGGCATCATTATCGTCATTTACGGTTTCCCAGTCCATTTCTTCGATTACCACCCTGAATATTGTTGCACCCAATGAATCGATAAGCAAATCAATGGCGGGTTTTACAACGTCTGAATTCCTGTATTCACCATCCAGCCACCATGCCGCATTAATATTTACTCCGAAGCCGTCTATTTCCTGGTATCTGATACCTGCATCCACCTTTATTGCTGACTGACTGAAGGACTGGGAAATACATGATCCGAGCGCCAGTAGTAAGAGTATACCGTATATTTTCATATAAAAAGTTTAATGGGTGATGATTATCTTTCCGCCTGCAGTATGATGAATGATGACTGAATAATCTCCTTTCTTAAGTGATTTGATGTCATATGAATTTTCAGAGCTTTTCCCATTGATGATTGATTTTCCATCGATCGTGATGCTACCGGGTTTGAATGATAAGCGCAGGTATTCGGATCCTTTCGAAACTGAATTGTACCGGATTTTTAACGGGCTATAATCCACATTTTTCAATATGCCTTCGGAATAAAGGATATGATCTTCTCCCGGTGGCGCCAGCTCGGGCATAGCGGCAAATACATGGTAAAACATCCTCGGACATTCACCGTAACAATCAGACCACCAACTGTTGATCCCTTTGCTTACCGGGCTTTCGAAAGCCAAACCGGTTGAGTCATTGCAGTAGGTTACCCAGTTTAGTGAACGATACGCCTTTTCCCTGTACGATTCATCACCTGAAATGCCGTACCAGCGTGCGCATGCCGCAGCGTAGCGTGCTGTCTGGTAATCCATTTTATAAATAAAAGAATCCTGTTCTCCCACAATATTTGCACCCCACATGGTGGATGGTTCCCCGGGTGCAGTGCGGAATACAAACAAGTCTTCTGTCCATTTTATGAGTTTTGGAATGTCTGATTTCCACTCCGGGTCCAAATCGGGATAATCGAAGAGGGCAAGTGTCATGTTGCTGGCACTGAGATTACTTTTATATGTATTCAGTTTAACATCGGTATCTGAATGCCCATCGGTCCAGTAGCCATTTTTCACCGGGTAATTGAGTAAAAATCCCCGGATCTTATCGCTGGCATCTTTAAAAGACTTCACATCCCCGCTATTATCGCGAATGAGGTGTTCAAATAGCATATAGCATCCGGTCCAGTTTGCACCATAGGGTGCGGTTATCTTTCCATCATTCATTGTAACGCGGTATGGCAGAACAGAACTTTCACCGTTGCCTTCTTTTATATGTGATGCAAGAACATTGGCCACATTCAGTGCTGCCTTCCTGTATTTTTCGTCACCACTGTACAGGTACATCCGGTAAAAAGCAAGTCCCATTTCACCTGCATGATCCAGCTGTATCTCATGCAATGCAAATCGCCCGGCTGATGTAAAGCCCCTGAAGACAGTGTCGCCTGCATTGGTTGTTGTATAGGGGAAACCAGGCCATGAAAATGTGGAATCACTCATTCCATGTTTCAAAACATAATCCATAAAATCACGAATCAGTGCCATCACGCTTTCATCACCGGTATAGGCGTAATATAACCGGGCATTCTCAAACCAGTTGGGTATTTTCTCTCCCACATCATTCATCCAGGTATCCGGTTCCAGTTCACCCTCGTTGTTTTTAAAAGCGCAATAAAAATAATATTGCGGATACTGGGATCTCGGCTCCGGACCGGGAGAAAGGGGTACATCATTTTTTATGAAGTTCCAACGGGTGCGTAAAAAATGATCATATGCCATGCCCTGCGGTTCATACCAGGGGAGAAGTTTTCCTTCCGCATCAAGTACAACCCGGTGATTGCAGAACAGGGTTTTTGTGATCACCTTATCGTTTTTATCACAGCATATATGGAGCAGTAAAGCCAGGAAAATGAGCGTTAAGCGCATCGGAAAGCAAGTTTTATAAAGTGAATTTAATTCATTTCACCATACAAAATGCCTGGTGAATCACTAAGACCTTAATATCTTTGCACTTTTGTACTGAATTTTTTGAATCGAGGCAACTTAGTTTAAAAAGTTTTGTCATTAGTTGTATTTAATAAACACCAAACTACAGTAAACTCTCTATGAACCTGAAATTGCTACTATTTGCGTTATGTATAGTAACGTTTAACAAAAACCTCACTAAAGCCGGAGATAATGATCCGCTTCGCTATACCCTGAGCGGTTACATCAAAGATGCCGAGAACGGTGAAGTCCTGATCGGTGCAACCGTATATGTCCAGGAACTGAAATCGGGGGTCTCTTCCAATGCCTACGGATTCTATTCGCTCCGACTACCTGCCGGACAATACACGGTCACTTACAGCTATATCGGATATGAGGCACAGACTAAAAAAATCGAACTGAATTCCGATTTTACATCTACCATTGAAATGGCACTTGAGCAAAAGAACATTGGCGAAGTTGTAATCAAAGGGGAACGGGTGGATGCCAATGTGAAAAAACCCGAAATGAGCGTTGCCAAACTGGATATGATAACCATCAAGAAGATACCGGCCCTGATGGGTGAGGTTGACCTGATCAAGGTGATTCAGATGCTTCCCGGTGTTTTGCCGACAAGCGAAGGCACCTCGGGCTTCAGTGTAAGAGGCGGCGGAAATGATCAGAACCTGGTGATCCTCGATGAAGCTACCGTATATAACGCTTCTCACCTCATGGGTTTCTTTTCGGTTTTTAATAATGATGCCATTCGTGATGTAAAACTCTATAAAGGCGATATGCCCGCAAATTTCGGGGGGAGGCTTTCTTCTGTGCTTGATGTAAGGATGAAGGAAGGAAATAATAAAAGAATTACCGCAACAGGCGGTATCGGATTAATTTCAAGCCGGCTCACCGTGGAAGGCCCTATCGGAAGCGAGAAAACATCATTCCTCATTTCGGCCCGCCGTTCTTATGCCGACTTGTTTTTCGCCCTGTCAACCGATTCGGGACTCCGAAAAAGCAAAATGTATTTTTATGACCTGAACCTTAAGGTAAATCATCAGCTGAATGAAAATAACAGGTTCTATCTTTCAGCATACCTGGGCAGGGATAAATTCGGGCAGGAAGGGTTATCGGATTTCGGATTCGGCAATCAGACCGTAACGCTCAGGTGGAACCACCTTTTTTCAAAGCAGCTGTTCTCCAACTTCACTGCAATACGGGCTAAGTATGATTACGGTTTATCGGCCGATCAGGCCAGTTTTAAGTATAAATGGACTTCCGGTTTACTTGATTATACAGTAAAACTGGATTTCAACTATTTTCCAAGTCCTGATAACGAAATAAAATTCGGCGTATCATCCACCTATCATGATATAAAACCTTGTGATGCCTGGATGGAAAGTGAAGGCAGCAAAATTACGGTTCCCTTTTCAAAAAATTATGAATTGGAATATGCTATTTATATTTCAAACCAGCAAAAGATAGGTGACGATCTTACTCTCAAATACGGCCTGCGCTATACCATATTCCAAAACATGGGTAAGGCCACCATTTACAAATTCAACACGGATTATAGTGTTTCGGATACGCTGTCATACAGCAGTGGCAAAATATTCCATACATACCATGGTTTTGAACCCCGGTTCGGGCTGAACTATGTCGTAAACGACAAATCATCGGTTAAGGCAAGCTATTCACGAACCATACAATACATGCAGCTGGCATCCAATTCGAATGGCGGAATGCCGCTTGATGTATGGTTTCCCGCAAGTCCCAATGTAAAACCCCAGAAAGCTGACCAGTTCTCAATAGGCTATTTTAGGAATTTCATGGATAATAATATTGAAACTTCGGTTGAAGCCTTCTACAAGAAAATGTACAATGTGGTGGACTTTAAGGATCATGCCGAATTGCTGATGAACCCGAGGATCGAGGGAGAAATCCGGACCGGAAAGGCTGAAGCTTACGGAGTTGAGTTTCTTGTAAGAAAAAATGAAGGTAAGTTCAGCGGATGGGTAAGCTACACCCTTTCAAAAGCCACGCGCACAATTAAAGAGATTAATGACGGAAAGACTTACAATTCGCCATACGACAAACCCCATACGGTAAATGTGATATTGAATTACCAGCTTTCAGAAAGGTCACAATTCTCCGCTGCCTGGATATATGCCACCGGGTCGCCAATGACAGCGCCTGTAGGCAGTTTTGAATACGGAAATACAATTAATAAAATTTATGCCGAACGCAATGGTTACCGAATGAGGGATTACCACAGGCTTGACCTTTCTTATACATTAACCGGTAAGGTAAAACCCGGCAGATTCTGGCAGGGAGAATGGAACTTTTCAATGTACAACGTGTATGGACGGCATAACGATTGGATCATCAACTTTGAACAGGATGAAAAGAATCCTTCCAAAGTGGTTGCCACAAGGTATTATCTTCCCTTTGTTTTCTTCCCGAGTGTTACCTATAATTTCAAATTTTAATGAATCACCCCATGAAAAGGCACAGTTTAATTTATCATATTTCCACTTTCGCTGTAATCATTTCAGTTGTTGTTGCCTGTACAGAAAAGGCAGAATTTCCGCTTGAAAGCACCTATGTGCGTCTTGTCGTGGATGGTGAAATCAATACCGATACAACCGTTCACCGTGTGAAGTTAAGCTGTTCAGGCGATGCACTGAATGAACATCCGGGAAATAAGATTTCCGGAGCAATCGTATCGATTTATGACGGATCAAACAATTTCAGTTTGCATGAAAACCCTGAAACCCCTGGTGTGTATGAAACAGACTCCACCGTGTATGGCGTTCCCGGGAAAACATACACATTACAGATTTCGAATGTAGACATTGACGGGGATGGCAATAATGAAGAATACTCAGCCAGTTCGTATTTACCATTGATAAATCCCATTGATTCAATCAAGGTGAGCTACCAGCAGCTTGGGCCTCAGTATAAAGGATGGATTATTAATATGTATGCCCAGGAAATAGGGGGCGGCAGGAATTTCTACCTCGTGAAAGCCTGGAAAAACAATGTGCTGCTTACCGATAGTGCCTATGAATGTGCCAGTTTTGCTGATAATACGGGTTTTGAAGGAAGTTATTACAATGGATTTTCAGTATATTACCTGAACTACAACAAACTTGACGAGCGTTTGGTGGACGGGGATGTGGTAACACTTGAAATGGATGGAATAACCCAGCAATACAAAGATTTTCTTGTCGGCTTCATTTCAGAATACCAGCCAAAGGTGCCGATTTTCAGCGGTCCCTCTGCCAATATTCCCACCAATATTGAACCACATGATAAGGCAGTGGGCTTCTTCACTGCCTATTGCGCAATGAGGAAGAGCAGGGTTTACAGAGGGGAATGACGCTCCGCTGTTTGAAAGCTACGCTGTTTGATGCTTCGCTGTTTGAACGCTTCGCTGTTTGAAGAAGAGTTTGAAGAAGAAGTTTGAAGTTTTGCACTTTCAAAATTTTCTACTACCTTGCTTATACCCAAAGCTATGAGCAATGATTTACAATTGTCACATTCACACCTTCCTTGAGAAAGACATTCCACGCCGTTATCTGCCTCTGGGACTTGTAAGAATTTTATCCACCACACCAGGTTTTCAGACAATAGGCTTCCTGCTTAACGTCCTGAATCCAATAACAAGTAACGACCAGCTTAAACGATACAAAAAGATCGTTGAAATAGGCCGTTACAAAAGCCAGAAGGAAATCTTTGAGGAATGCAGGAAATTTTACCCTGAAAATTCCAGGTTTGTGGTGGTATCCATGGACATGGAATATATGAATGCAGGTAAGGTACCCCGTAAGTACAAAGACCAGTTAAAAGAACTTGCGGAACTTCAAAAGATGTATCCCGAAATTGTTCTGCCTTTCGTACACCTTGATCCAAGGCGCCCGGGAATGATGGATATCCTTAAGCAATGTATGGAAGAATGGGATTTTAAGGGAATTAAAATCTACCCGTCAGTTGGCTATTTTCCCTATGATGCAAGGTTAAAGCCGGTGTATCAGTATGCGGAAAAGTTTGACGTTCCCATAATCTCTCATTGCAGTCCGTATAATCCCACATACAACCGGAGTTGGCCTTATGAAATCAAGGCCATGCTTTCGGATTCAAAAATTCCGCTCGACCGCGACACCTGTAACCGCAAGAGGTTATGTTCGAATTTTGCAAACCCGTTGAATTTTCCTTTTGTAATGGATGAGTTTAAAAAGCTGAGGATCTGCCTGGCCCATTTCGGATCGGAGTATTACTGGGACCAGTTCCTTGATCATCCGGAGGACAAAGACAGTTGGTTTACGATCATTAAAGACATGATGGCAAAATATAAGAATCTGTACTCCGATGTCTCTTATACGCTGAATAATCAGCAATACTTTCCGTTACTGAAAGTCCTGATGAGCGATCCCGAAATCAACAGCCAGATTTTATTCGGATCGGACTATTACATGGTTGAAAACAAAGCCACCGAACGCCGCTTCAGTATTGACCTCCGGGGCTACCTGGGTGAAGACATTTTCAGAAAAATTGCGTTTGAGAACCCAAAGAAATTTCTAGGAATCAATTAATTAACAATGAAACTTATTTCAGTTTTTTGGCTGACATTCTTTGCAATTGTTTGCGATTTCTCACAACCCGGGCTAAAAGCACAGGAAAACACAATGCAGAAAAACATTTACAAAGATTCTGCCACCATGTTGAACCGGAAAAATATTATTAACGGTAAGAATCTTACCCATGATCAGTTTAACCGGGGACATTATAACAATGTTTTTGAACAAATTCAGGGTCGAATGGCGGGTTTGTCCGTTTCAAAGCCAGGCAGCAATCCCAATGGATTTTACGAGCTGCGAATGCGGGGTCTCCGCACATTGAGCGGGAACACTGAACCGACCATAATCATTGACGGAATGATTGATGCCTATACTGAAAACCTGGATATTTTCGATATAGAGTCAATCAGGCTGATTAGCGATGCTTCTGAAACATCGGCATATGGATACATGGGAGGCAATGGTTTGATTGTCATCGAAACAAAATCAGGAGCAAAAGGCAAGCCTTCACTTGATTATTCGACACAGGTAACATTGGAAAAAGTGGCCGGAAAATCTCTTTTTATGGATGCCGGAGAATGGCGGTCGCTTTCGGATAAACTGGGTTTTGGTACTGATTTTTCTGAAAACACCGATTGGCCTGGTGAAATCACACGCACTGCCTTCAGTCAGGTGCACAACCTCTCATTAAGCGGAGGAGGCAGACTGTCAACTTACAGGGCATCGGTAAGCTACAGGGGAGGGGATGGTATTCTTCTAAATTCCGGTTATTCGCAAATCAACGGGAGGTTTGGTTTTACCCAAAAAGCCTTTAAAGAAAAACTTACAGCCGGTCTGAACCTGGCAGGCACTCAAAGAAAATCTCATTTCAGCTTTTCCGATGCCTTTAAATATGCTCTTATCTCAAACCCGACAACACCTGTAAGAAGCAATGACCCATTGTTTGATATGTACAAAGGATACTTCAATCAGTCTCTTTTTGATTATTACAATCCTGTAGAAATAATTGAACTGAACAGGAATGAAGGGCTTACATCGATTTTAAATCTGAATGCACGCCTCACGTACACCATCGTAAAGAATTTTAGTGTCAGTGCTTTTTATGCCATTCAAGACTTCAACACAACCGGCATACAATATTTTGATCCGCATTCCATGTGGGGAGGATTTAACCGGCATGGACTGGCACAACGACAGGAAAACAGCAGCTTAAACCATCAATTCACACTAAAGTTGGACTATTCTCATTATCTTAGAGATAGCAGACTATTTCTTAATGCAGGTTATGAGAACCGGAAATGTAAAGCAGATGGACATTCTGCCGCTAAGGGAGAAATTGAGGTAACCGATCTTTCGTTCAGAAATTTATTTAAACAGATCGGTTTCAAATCTTTAAATGAACCTACATTCTACCAGAGCAGCTATATAATGACAGGATTTTTTGCCAATGCAGGAATTGAAAATGAGTTATGGTTTTTCAGGGTTAACGGCATCTATCATGGTTCATCCATTTTACCCCGTAATAAATGGTCGTTCTATGGCGGAGCATCTGCAGGTCTTAATCTTGCCCGGGTAATAAATCCGGCAGCAGAACAAAAGCTGATTCTTCGAACAGGTATTGGAACCACCGGGAATCTTTTACCTGTCAGTTATCTATCTTATTACAGAACAGGAACCGATAAGAATTTACTTTATAATGGCTATTTTGTAAATGAACATCTGACCGGTTTTACAAAGGTTGATTTAAAAAGCGAGGCCATTACCGAGTTTAACGCAGGCATTGATTTCTCAATTTTAAAAGAGTTATTTTCCGGATCATTTACTTTTTATTCTGCAACCACAAAGGGCACCATTGCAACCGTTGAGGTTCCCGTGCCCCCCAATATCAGTTCGCCTGTATATATGAACATTGGAAAAGTAAAGGATACCGGACTTGAATTTGTGCTTGGCAACAAGATAATTTCATCCGGATGGTCAAACTCGTTACTTGTTACTGCATCATACAGTCTTGTAAATAAACCGGTGTCTCTTACATCAGGTACAAATTCCTATGGGATTAAGGATTTAGGAAGGCTGGGTTCACCGGGTAATTACTATGTACCTTTGGTGAGGGTTTCAGAAGATAAACCTTTCGGTCAGCTTCTCGCCCTGGAGTTTGATAGAATTGATGAAGCCGGAAATCTTATCTTAAAAGATCAACCGGGGACTTCTGAAGGAATCGATCAATCGGATCGTATTATAACAGGTAATGGCCTTCCGAAATTCATTCTTGGTTTACAGGAGAGTTTTAATTTGAAAAATTGGGATTTACAGCTTTTTATACGGGGAGTCTTCGGGCACAGTATGGTGAATTTGTATCGTGCTTTCTATGAAACTCCGCAATATCTGTCTTTCTATAATCTTACCAGAAGTGCAAAAGAGCTAAAAAATCCTTCCGGAGCCTATATGACTTCATCATCAATTCTCACAAGCAGTCATACAGAAAAGGCGTCATTCCTTTCACTTGACAATGTCAGTATTGGGTACACTTGTGATTTAAGCCAGGCAAAACATATTAAAAGTGTAAGGCTCTTTTTGGCCGGGAACAATCTGTTTTATATAACCGGGTATAAAGGAATGGATCCAAATCCCCGGTATGGCGATAGTTATGATTATTCCTACAATACGCTGATTCCGGGGATTGAAAGAACGAATACATGGTTCAGGACAAGGTCGTTCACACTTGGTGCCGGCATTACTTTTTAGGAAATTATTCTCATTGACATGAATACATTACAATTTCACAGAATCATTCCAACTTTTGGATTATTGATTTGTTCCGTTTTCGCAACCGCACAAAACCAAAAGGATTCAATACCAAACGATACAATTAATCCGACAGCAAAATATATCTATACCGGATATTCCGGGATTGGTTTGCAGGAAATTCCATTATCTGTATCTGTTATTGAAAGTGCAACGATAAAGAATATTCCGGCCCAAAACATTACCGGGTCACTCCAGGGAAGTATTCCGGGTGTTCAGGTTATCGGGTGCGGTGAACCAGGCAACCTGCCTGAGATTTCTATCAGGGGATACGGCCGGTTTTCAGGAAACAGTCCTTTAATTCTTGTAGACGGTGTTCCTGTCGACGATATATCGGCCATAAATCCTTACGATATTGATAAAGTGGTAGTACTTAAAGACGGCCAGGCCCTGGCCATTTATGGAGCCAGGGGAATGAACGGCGTTATTGAGCTTACCACAAAGAAGGGCAGCAGGGGATTTCATATGACATATGACTTTATTACCGGTATGCAACTACCGGGTAAGGGGCCGGATGTGTTAAATACACAAGAATACGCCGACCTGCAGTGGCTTGTATATAAGAATGACAATTACGAAGAGATAAACCCGTTATATGGCCCTTCAACACAGGAAAGTCCAACTTTACCGTCATGGGCTGCCAATACAGACTGGTACAAAGAAATGACGCATAAAGCTTCAGTAAACGTTCACCAGGTTACATTTAACGGAGGTAATGAACATGCCAGATTTCTAGCCGGATTCGGATATCATAACCAGGAAGGATTGCTGAAATATACTTATTCAAAAAGGTATAGTGTTCGCTTTAATTCGGAATGGACAGCGTGGGACAACCGGGTAACAATTGGCGAAAATATTGCTTTTTCTTTAGCAAGGAGAAATGACATGGAGAACCTGGGTTACAATGCGTTTCTTGATGGACCTTTTCGTTCTCAGCCTATAATACCGGTGTTTATTAATGAACCGGTAACCGGAAGTTCACATCAGTTCACAGAGGGAGAATTTGGGGGTACTGGTATGGCTCCCCGTTTGGGAAATGCTCCCAACGTAGTCGCTGATCTTATCCGTAACAAGGATAATTATACGAATAGTAATTCATTAATCGGTAGTGCCTTTTTTAAAATCCATTTATTAAAAGGTCTTGATTTCACCAGTTCGTATGGAGGAAGTTTCACAAATGATTACCGGGTGCATTATTCTTGTGCTACCTATGAAAGGGCCGAAAACTTATCCCAATCGACTGCAACAGAAGGAGCAGGTTATATAAGAAATAAGATATCGACCAATTTACTCACCTATGTGGCAACTTTTGGTAATCATGAAATAAACGCATTTGCCGGCATTGAAAAAATTAGAACAGGGGATTTTCGTGAATTAAACGTTGCCAGATCCGGATACTTTTCGGATGCGGTTTCATTCAGAACTGTGTCAAACGGATCAAATTTAGTTAATGCCTCATCCTGGACCGGGACTACCTTACCGATGAAATCAGAATTTTTCGGGATCCATTATGGGTTTAAAAACAGGTACCTGCTTGATTTTAGTTTCAGGAATGACAAGGGTTCGAGTTATTTTAAGCCTGAATCATCGAGGATTTATACAGGCCTTGCTGCAACCTGGCGCGTCGGGAAGGAGGAGTTCCTGAATAAAAGCAAATGGTTATCGGGTTTTGATATAAGAGGATCTTATGGCTCAGCTGGAAATATTTATTCAGGATTTGAATATATGACAATTGTAGATGTGGGTATTGAGGGCAAACTTTGGCATACCATAAACTTTATGGTCGACTGGTATTCAAAAAAGAGCCCCAATCTTTTGATGAGTTTTGAAAACCCTGTTGATGTAGGTGACCCGGTGTTCATATACATGAATTCAGGTTCAATACGGAACAGAGGTTTGGATATGCAAATAGGATTTGATAAAAAATGGGATGGATTCGGGTTTAATTCTCAACTCATTTTTACTAAATACAGCAACAAGATTCAAAAGGTCCTGAGTTCAACGAAATTTTTTGACAGCGAAAGCTCAAGAATAGGAAGTATAGTGCGTAACCATACAGGCCAGCCGGTTTCTACCTATTTCGGATACAAGGTGGAAGGATTATTCAGGGATGATGCTGAAATATCACAGGCACCTATACAGGATGGTGCAGCTCCCGGCTTTTTCAGGTATGCGGATTTGAAGCCGGATAACCAGATAACTATGGATGACAGGACATTTCTGGGCAGTCCTCATCCGGATTTTACAATGGGACTTAATGTAGGTGCCGAATATAAAAACTTTGACCTGGGTGCTTTTGTTTATTGGTGCCAGGGCACGGAAATCTTCAATTTCACAAAGTGGTGGACTGATTTCTGGCCGTCCTTCCAGGGACAGAAAAGCGAACGCCTTTTAAATGAAAGTTGGACCGAACAAAATCCGGATGCATCAGTCCCCAAAGCTTCCGCTACATCAAATTTTTCTACCAATACCCAAATCAACAGCTACTACGTCGAAGATGGATCTTACATCCGAATGAAAAGCCTTCAATTGGGCTATACCCTGAGGCCGAAAGTTTTTGAAAAAATTGAGCTTTCTTCAGTAAGGTTGTACTTAAATGCATTGAACCTGTTCACTCTGAAATCCTATTCAGGCCTTGATCCCGAAACCGGAAACTCATCAGGGATCGATAATGGAAGCTATCCGAATGTAAGGCAGTTCCTTTTCGGATTGCAGGTAAAGTTTTAGCAGATTCGCCGAACCGTGGGCGGGAATTAACTTTATCTTATTATCTTTATTCTGAAAAAACTACGGAATGGCTGAAAATAAAGTAAAAGGCCAAAAAATTGCGGTCATCGGCAGCACCAACACGGATATGGTTGTTGTGACCGATACGTTGCCCAGGCCGGGAGAAACCCTGCTTGGAGGAAAGTTCTTCATGAATGCGGGTGGTAAAGGAGCCAACCAGGCTGTTGCAGCGGCAAGGCTTGGTGGTAATGTAAGCTTTGTTGCAAAAACAGGAAATGATGTATTCGGAAGGCAAGCCAAAGAATTGTTCAGCAAGGAAGGAATTAATACCCGGGCTGTTTGTACAGATGAAGAAAGTGCTTCAGGAGTGGCGCTGATCAATGTTGACAAACATGGCGAAAATTGCATTGCTGTTGCCCCGGGCGCTAATGACAAACTGACGCCAAACGACATTCAATCAGCAGAAAAGCAAATTTTGGAATCAGAAATTGTTTTATTGCAGCTTGAAATTCCGCTAGTAACGGTTGAATATGCTATTAATCTCGCATTCAGAGGCGGCAGCAAAGTGGTTTTAAATCCCGCACCTGCAAGGCAATTGCCTGATCACCTGTATAAAAAGTTGTACCTGATTACTCCGAACGAAACCGAAGCGGAGGTATTAACCGGAGTTCATGTAACAGACGAACCCTCGGCTCAAAAAGCGGCAGAAATATTGGTATCAAAAGGGACCCGGCATGTTATCATAACACTCGGCAGCAAAGGCGCCTATATATATTCAAATGGTGAAGGAAATAGCATTCCCGCTCCAAAGGTAAATGCCATAGATACAACGGCTGCCGGTGATGTGTTTAACGGGGCACTTTGTGTGGCATTGGCTGAAAACATGCCACTCGCAGAGGCGGTTCGTTTTGCCATCAAAGCCGCTTCTATTTCTGTGACGCGGATGGGTGCACAAGCATCTGCGCCTTTTAGGGAAGAAGTGAGAGAGACCTGACATCGTCGGAGACCTGTCAGCGTCTGGATTAAGAGGAGAGACGGGGAGAAGGGGAGAAGGGGAGAAGGGGAGAAGGGGTGTCAGATCCCATTCGTCCTATAGGTCCCATAGGTCCCAGACCTGAAGACCAGCAGACCAGAAGACCAGCAGACCAGCAAACCAGAAGACCAGAAGACCAGAAGACTAACAGATTAAAACCATGAAACTATTTCTTGCATTATTCATCACAATCGCACTGGTAGCATCCTGCAAACAGGAAGCACAGCAGAACCAACCTGCCAGAATTATTTTTGATACCGATTTCGGTCCCGATTACGACGATGTGGGGGCTATTGCCTTTCTTAATGCTATGGCCGACAGCGGTAAAGTTGAAATATTGGCGACTGTTTCAAGTAACCGCAATGAACTGGTTGGGCCTTCAATCAATGTGATGAATATTTATTACGGACGACCTGATTTACCTATGGGAGCTCCGAAGGGAACCGGCGTTGACCTGGGCGCCTTCCAGCACTGGCCGGATTCAATTGTTGCCAAGTATCCTCATACAATAAATTCTACTTCCGAATTGCCTGATGCCGTAATAACTTACCGCAAAGTTCTAGCCTCCCAGCCTGATACAAGCGTTACAATCGTAACTGTTGGCTTCCTCACGAACCTTGCAGGATTACTGAAGTCGGCCCCTGACAGCCTGACTGATCTTTCTGGTCGCGACCTTGTAACAAAAAAAGTTAAAAAACTGGTGGCAATGGCAGGTGGTTTTCCTGCGGGTCATGAGTTTAACATTCACATGGATTCAACAGATTCACAGTATGTGTTTGAGAACTGGCCCACCCCTGTAATTTTCACCGGCTTTGAAATCGGTGCTAAGATTCATACTGGTCTCCGACTGGCTAAATTGGATGTGAAGGACAATCCTGCCAAAGATGTATTCAGGATAAGCATTCCGATGGCAGCCGAAGATTCCCTGGGCAGAATGAGCTGGGATGAAACGGCCGTGCTGATCGCCGTGTACGGGACGAAGAACTTTTTCACAACCGTAACAGGAAAGATTGTTGTACATCCCGATGGTAGCAACAGTTGGATTGATGACCCCGCCGGCAATCACCAGTATGTGGTTCAGCAAATGCCGGTTGATGATATTGCCCGGTTCCTTGAGGACCGCATGATGTATGTTCCTGCTCGCAGGTAGAGACGCACGGCCGTACGTCTCAGGTTTTGAATTCATTGATTAATGATCTTATTATGGTAAATAAATTACTGTTTTCCGCATTCCTGTTTCTCCTCCTCTTTTCATGCAAATCCAACCAGGAGAACTATCTGACTATTACACCCGAAGAACTGAAAGACAAAATCGCCGGTGGCTGGGCCGGTAAGATGATCGGAGTTACATATGGTGCTCCCACAGAGTTCGGAGCCCAGGGAAAGACTTTCGAGGACAGTATTAAATGGACTCCTGCCGATATAAAAGGAAGCATCTGGCAGGATGACCTGTATGTTCAGCTCACCTTTTTAATGGCAATGGATGAATACGGGATTGATGCACCGGCAAAAAAATTCCAGGAGCTGTTTGCCAGGGCCGGTTATCCGCTGTGGCACGCCAATGTGCAGGCCAGAAAGAATTACTATGATAGTATATTCCCGCCGCAGTCAGGAAATCCGCAATTCAACTACCATGCCGATGACATCGATTTCCAGATTGAAGCGGATTACATCGGGTTTATGTGTCCCGGAATGCCCCGTAAGGCTGCTGAATTGTGCGATAAACCCGGCCATATCATGAACTATGGCGACGGTTTTTATGGCGGAGTGTTTGTAGCGGCCCTTTATTCCGAAGCTTTTTTTAATGATGATATCCCTTCTCTGATTGAGAACGCACTTAAATCGATTCCTTCTGCAAGTGATTATGCAGCCATAATACGGGATGTGATATTATTGCATAGTCATTATCCGTCTGACTGGCGTTCAGCCTGGAAAGAACTGGAAGCCAAATGGGGTGATGTGGATATCTGCGGAGCCGGCAGCACATTCAACATAGATGCCAAGCTGAACGGGGCTTATATAGTAATGGGACTGCTTTACGGTGAAGGTGATCCGATGAAGACCCTTGAGGTCTCTACCCGTTGCGGTCAGGATTCCGATTGCAACCCGTCCAATGCCCTCGCGGTTCTAGGGGTTATGCACGGGTTCAGCAAACTGCCTGAAACCATGAAAGAAGGAATCAGAGCGGTAGCTGATTCGGTATTCATCAACACTAATTATACATTCAATAAAGCAGTCGAAAGTTCATACAAATATGCCGTTCGTTTTATAGGCGAACAGGGGGGAGAGGTGAGCGAAAAACAGGTGAAAATTGTAAAACAGGCTCCGGCTGAATTACCCCTGGAAGTTTCTTTTCCTGATGTGGTATTTGATAAGAAAATTTCTTTGACTGATAAAATTTCTTCCAGTAAAACAGGGGATTGGATCAGTTCTGAAAAAGGTATTGTGGCGGCGGAATCGGGCAGTTCCCTTGAAATTCCGTTTGAAGGAACCGGCATTGTTCTGATGGGTAGCTGGGTTAAGGATGGCGGAAAGGCAGAGGTTTTCCTGGATAATGAATCGAAAGGAGTTTTTGATACCTACTTCTTCTACAGTAACCAGGAGCATGAGGGAATAAACCTGTGGCATATTTTCGGGCTTCCTTCAGGTAAGCACATTTTAAAGCTGGTTGTGAAAGGTGAAAAACGTCCTGAATCTGCAGGTGTCAATGTGTATGTAAAGGAAGCACTTGTATTCAAAACCAGCCCGAAAAAAAATCAGCAATATCATTTTTCATTCGAAAAATAAAATTCAAATCCTATGTATATAGTAACTTCTTACACAACTGCAGTTATACTCACCTTCATCACCATGCTGTGCTGGGGATCATGGGCAAACACCCAGAAAATTGCGAAAGGGTACCGTTTCGAACTGTATTACTGGGATTATGTGCTCGGCATTCTCATCTTCTCGGTTGTTTTAGGATTTACACTTGGTAGCAGGGGATCAGAAGGTACGGGGTTTGCGGAAAGCATAAGGCAGGCATCCCTGTCTGACATTTTGAGCGCTGTTCTGGGTGGATTTATTTTCAATCTGTCGAATATTCTTATTGTTGCCGCCATTGCCATAGCAGGTATGGCTATCGCTTTTCCGGTGGGGATAGGACTTTGCATGGTACTGGGAGTAATCATCAATTATATCGCTTCGCCGCAGGGTGATGCGGTGTTGCTGTTTACGGGAGTCGGACTGGTTACGCTGGCCATAGTGTTTGATGCCATGGCATACAGGAAACTGGCTGCCAGTAACCAGAGAACTCCTGCTAAAGGTATTATGTTATCCGTTCTCGGCGGATTCCTGATGGCCTGGTTTTTCAGGTTCGTAGCCCGTTCCATCGCATCGGATCCTTTGATGCCTGAACCGGGTAAGCTCACTCCGTATTCGGCATTTTTCTTTTTTGTCGCTGGCATTGTAGTCAGCAACTTTATTTTCAACACCTGGCTGATGAAAAAGCCTATTGAAGGTGAACCTGTAACATTCAGGCAGTACTTTTCAGCCGGAGCCAAAGGGCATCTGGCCGGAGTGTTAGGTGGTATCATCTGGGCCGTGGGTACATCGCTCAGCCTGATTGCAGCCGGTAAAGCCGGTTATGCCATTTCATTCGGTCTTGGCCAGGGAGCCACGTTAATCGGAGCCCTCTGGGGAGTATTTATCTGGAAAGAATTCAAATCGGCGCCAAAAGGAACTTCTGTGCTCCTCTTGCTGATGTTCCTGCTGTTCGTGGCGGGATTGGGGATGATTATTTATGCGGGGATTTAATAGCCCCTGCCTTCAGGCCGGGGAATGAATCTATATCACATAACCATTTTGAATTTGAACAGTTCTTCTTGTAAGGGTGAGCCCGTGCAGGCAGATTGCTTCACCCCGTAGGAACCGGGGTTCGCAATGACGAGCTTTTTAACAAACCTCAAACCTCAAACCAAAAATTTTTATTATCTTTAAAAAATCACATAGCACAGGTTAACAGAAATTTCTCAGGTCTCACTATTTTTTACCTAAATCCAAAATGAGATGAGAAATTCCTTGTATTTGGGATTGGACTTGGGATCCGTGTCGCTCAACACGGTTGTTCTTGATGAATCGTTCGAAGTAATCGAAGAGTTTTATGATTTCATTCACGGCAAGCCCTTTCATGTTCTTTTTAACAGGCTTTCCGATATAATTTCACGATACCCGGTTGACTCCTTTAAAGTCACTGCCATAACAGGCTCAGGCGCGAAAAAGGCGGCGGGACTGATTGGCGGCAATATCGTGAATGAAGTGATAGCACAGGCAAAAGCTGTCACAGTTTTATATCCTGAGGCAAAAACCGTAATAGAAATTGGAGGAGAGGATTCGAAACTGATCCTATTGGATACTGCCGCTAAATCAGGCACACAGCTGGTTGATTTTGAAATGAACAGCATATGCGCTGCCGGCACAGGTTCATTTCTCGATCAGCAGGCAAAACGCATCGGGTTATCCATAGAAAATGAATTTGGCACCATGGCGCTGAAAAGCGCTAATCCTCCCCGAATCGCAGGCCGATGCAGTGTTTTCGCCAAGAGCGACATGATCCATTTGCAGCAGATAGCCACTCCTTTGCATGATATCGTTGCCGGTTTGTGTTTCGCGCTGGCAAGGAATTTTAAGAGCACTATCGCCCATGGAAAGAAAATTGAGGCCCCGGTCGTCTTTTCAGGAGGAGTGGCGGCAAATGCCGGAATGGTAAGAGCTTTCAGGGAAGTGCTTGATTACAGAAACGGTGAATTGATTGTTCCTAAACGTCACGCATCGATGGGGGCTATAGGGGCTGTTTTATATACCTGTTCAGGAAATCATGTCACAAGCCTTTTCACCGGTATTGAAAAGTTGAGCCTTTATCTTCAGGAAGGCGGTGATAAAACAGCCGGACTGCCCCGTTTATCCGAATCGTCCACCCCCATTCAGAAACCGGTGCATTTTCATCCGGATGGCAAGGAGAAAATTCCGGTTTACCTTGGACTTGACATCGGTTCGTTGAGCACAAACCTGGTATTGATTACAGAAGATCACAAAGTGGTGGACCGCCGGTACCTGCCTACAGCAGGCAAGCCCATTGAGGCCATCCAGAGAGGCCTTACAGAAATCTATAACAGTGTGGGCGAAGATGTGATTGTGATGGGTGCGGGCACCACCGGGTCGGGCAGGTACCTTACGGGAGATTTCATTGGTGCGGATATCATAATCAATGAAATTACGGCGCAGGCAACGGCGGCAATTGATTATGACAGGTCAGTGGATACCATTTTTGAAATAGGAGGCCAGGATTCAAAGTACATCAGCATAAAAAGCGGCGTTGTAGTTGATTTTGAAATGAACAAGGTATGTGCTGCAGGTACCGGCTCATTCCTCGAAGAGCAGGCTGAAAAATTAAATATCAGCATCATCAATGAATTCGGAAAGCTGGCACTCGATTGCGACTGCCCGGCCAAACTGGGCGACCGGTGCACGGTGTTCATGGAATCGGATCTGAATTCACTTCAGCAGAAAGGGGCAAGTGTGGATACCCTTGTAGGGGGACTGGCTTATTCCATCGTGAACAATTATATTCAGAAGGTGGTAGGGCCACGACCTGTCGGTAAACATATATTCTTCCAGGGCGGTGTCGCCAACAACAAATCCGTTGTGGCTGCTTTTGAACAAGTGGTCGGAGTTCCGGTAACCGTTCCTCCGAATTTTGATGTAACAGGAGCTATCGGTGCAGCCATACTGGCCCGGCAGACTATGCAAGGCAAAGGTACTACCCGGTTTAAGGGCTTCCATATGCGTGATGTACCTTATACAGCGAGCCGGTTCGACTGCAAGGCCTGTTCAAATGAGTGTGAAATAAGGAAAGTAGTCATTGAGGGTGAATCAAAGCCACTCTTTTATGGCGGACGATGTGAAAAGTACGAAACACGGGATGTTCAGAAAAAGGAAACGGTTATCCCTAACCTGTTCCTAAAAAGGCTTGAGTTTTTGCAAACCGGTTATTCCAATAATAAAGCAACCGGGCAAAAAACTATCGGTATACCCCGGGCCCTGATGATCTATTACCAGCAGTTCCCGTTCTGGCACACCTTTTTTGAAAACCTGGGTTATTCGGTTATTGTTTCAAGGGAAACCGATAAGAAAATGGTTACCCGTTCACTTGAGGCGGTCACAACCGAGTTTTGTCTACCGGTAGAACTGATGCACGGTCATGTGATCGATCTGATTGAACAGGGTGTCGACAAGGTATTCCTGCCATTCATTGTGGATGCCAGGGTCAAAAAAGGAAATCCTACAACCAACTGCAATTGTCCCTGGATCCAAAGCCATACCTTTATGGTAAAGGCTGCGTTACGATCGCAATACCCGGTTGAGCGGATTCTTTCACCTGTTCTTCATTTCAGGCATTTTAACACAGCCCTGAAACATGAGCTCATCACTTTTGCTCATGATCAGTTGGGAATTAAAAAGTCAGTCGTGTTAAGAGCCATACAAGCGGCTGATTCAGCTCAAATGCAGTTTGAATCCGGTTTGCGTGAATTTGGCAGGAAAGTCATGGCAGACATTCCGAAAGACTGTACACCTGTGGTTCTCCTTGGAAGACCTTACAATACCTGCGATCCCATGATGAACCTGGGACTTGTAGAAAAGCTGATCCGTCACAACCTGATGCCGGTTCCGCTGGATTTCCTCGATTTGCAGATCAATGAGATTTTTACTGATTACCGGAGCATGTACTGGCCGAACGGGCAGAAAATATTGGCTGCTGCCCGTCATGTTGCCAAAAATGACCGGTTATATGCCGTATATACAGGCAATTTCAGATGTGGTCCCGATTCATTCATCCTTCATTATGTGGACGAAGAATTGAAAGGGAAACCCTGTCTTCATCTTGAGGTGGATGAACATTCGGCTGACGCTGGTATGGTAACCCGGATTGAAGCGTTTATAGAAAGCCTGAAAGGAGTGCAGTTTAATAATCAGCAAGCCGAAAAAGCTTTTGTACCGAGGCCCGGGCCAACTGCACCAGTAAGGGAAAGAGTATTGTATTTCCCTTATATGAACGACAATGCACATGCCATTTCAGCTGCGGCACGTAGTTGCGGTATACCGTCGGAAGTATTGCCCATGCAGGATGAGCGCGACCTGGAGCTGGGAAGGCTTTATACATCATCGCGGGAGTGTTTTCCAATGATCTGCACAACCGGCAGCTTTCTTAAGAAACTCATGGAGCCGGGTGTGGATCCGTCGAAAGTAAGCTTTTTCATGCCTGATCACAGCGGACCATGCCGGTTCGGGCAATACAATCATTTACAGCGGATCATTTTTGATAAACTGGGTTACGGAAATGCAGAAATACTTTGTCCTTCCAATGATTCTTCCTATGCCGACATAGCAGGCAGATCAGCTCCCAAATTCCGTTTCAATGCATGGCGAGGATTTGTGGCTGTTGATTTTATCCGTAAACTCAGGCAGGAAACTAAACCTTATGAAATCAATGCAGGTGACACAGTCAGAGCGTACCGGCAGGGATTGCAGAAAATCATTCACTGTATCGAATCGGGAGGGAAAGGATTGCATCTTGTATTGAAAGAAATTACGGATGATTTCGGCAGGATTCCCGTAGATAAAAGGATAAGAAAACCGGTGGTGGCTGTTATCGGTGAAATTTTCATGCGCGACAATGAGTTCTGTAATGGCCGTTTGGTTCAACGGCTTGAGGAACTCGGTACTGAAACAGTGATTGCACCTTTTTCGGAATGGATTACTTACTCAACATATCGATATACTCGCGACAGCATCTGGAAGAGGAGTTCAAAGGGGTATGTAAAATCTCAGCTCCAGCGAATTGTTCAGGAAATAACGGAGCGGAAATTAACCGGCAGTATTATACATGCAACCGATCATGAAAAGACAGCCCATCTGAAAGATATCCTTTCATTATGTGAGCCTTACGTGCATCATGATTATGATGGTGATCCGCCGTTAGCTATGGGAGCGGCTTCTTTTCTTTATAAAAAAGGTATTTCAGGAATAGCGGCAATTCTGCCCTTCACCTGCATGCCCGGAACCCTCATTTCCGCCGTAAGTGATTCGTTCCGGAAAGATCATAAAAACATTCCATGGATTAATGTGGCTTATGACGGACAGGACACCGTTTCACTGGAGACTAGGCTTCAGGCTTTTGTGCACCAGGTTAGTGAATTCAAAGTTAATTGGTGATGCAATCGTTTTCGCAAACGTTTGCGGAACTTTTCAAGCATAAAATTATGTTTTTTTAACATTTTACAATTGTTAAGGCGTACCTTGTAATTTAAATGGGGTTGATTTTGGAATCAACCTTGACCTTATTGTATTCATTAGTAAAACATTAAAACAAGATTAAAACAACATTAAAAAAAAGTTAAAATTTCTATTAAACGGAAAGCTAAAAGCATTGTTTAATATAAAATATTCTCTTAAATTAGATTAAATCTAACTGTACCATTTTCTTTTTTCGCGCCGTTTCCCATAAATGGCCTTTTGACCCTAACTAAATTAAAAACTAATACAGAGGAAAATTGCCTATGATTTAAATTACTCAAAGAAATCAGGTATGACCCTACATACCTGTTTTGTCGAAAAATTGACCAAAACATTTTTTAAACTAACCATCAAACGTTTCAATTTATGAAAAAGCAAAAACTGTACAAATCATCAGCATTTTTTACTAATTGTAAGAGATGGCTGATGATTTTTAAGGTGGCTGTTGCTCTGCTGATTCTACTGGTTGCCCAGGTTTCAGCTCAACAAGCCACTGTTAAAGGTAAAGTTACTGATGCTTCAACTGGCGAATCGCTGATAGGCGTAAACGTGCTGATTAAAGGAACCCAGCAGGGCGCAATTACTGATGCTGACGGTAAATATTCGTTGAATGTACCGAATGCAGCAGATGCCGTACTTGCAGTTTCTTATATCGGCTATGCCACAAAGGAAGTACCGGTAGCTGGTCAGAGCACACTGGATGTGCAACTGGAACCCCAGGTATCCCAATTGCAGGAAATCGTTGTAATTGGTTATGGTACCATGAAAAGAAATGAGGTTACCAGTGCCGTGGCTAGTGTTAAAGCGGAAGACTTCAACAAAGGTAATGTGAACAACCCTGTTCAGCTGATTCAGGGTAAAGTAGCAGGACTTTCCATCAGCAAACCCGGCGGAAACCCGAATGCAGGTTTTGATATCCGTTTAAGAGGTTTGAACACCGTAGGTAGCAATACAGGCCCGCTGGTTGTTATTGATGGTCTGATCGGAGGTAGCCTTACCAACGTTGACCCTAATGACGTGGAAAGCATTAGTGTATTAAAAGATGCATCGGCTGCGGCCATTTATGGCACACGTGGTTCCAATGGTGTTATTCTGGTAACCACAAAGAAAGGCCGTGCAGGTACCGCACAGCTTGAGTATAATGGTTATGTAACCTTTGAAATGGTGGCCAAAAATACTCCTGTTATGACAGCTTCCGAATGGAGAGCTCTTTCTGATGAAATTGGAGTAGGAACCGATTACGGAGCATCAACCGATTGGTTTAAAGAAATTGAACAAACCGGTATTTCCCAGGTGCATAACGTGTCTTTATCAGGTGGAACTGAGAAAACGAACTTCCGTGCTGCTTTCAACTATCGTCAGGCAAACGGCATCATGATCACCAGCGGAAATGATCAGCTGAATGGCAGGTTAAATCTAACCCAGAAAGCCCTGAATGACAAGTTAACAGTTGATCTGAATATTGGTGCTACTCAGAAAAACACCGACTTTGGCTACGATGCAGCTTTCCGTTATGCCAGCATTTATAATCCTACTGCACCGGTTTATGCTGAGCCTACTGATCCTGATTACGCGAGATACCAGGGTTATTACCAGAATGAACTTTTTGATTACTATAACCCGGTTTCTATTTTAAGACTGAACTCAAACACCGGAAGAGACAGGTTACTGACCCTGTCCGGAAGAGCATCTCTTGAAATTTTTAAAGGTTTGAGAGCTGAAGCATTTTATTCTCTCCAGACCAATTCAAGCATAAGAAACGACTACCGTGACCAGAATGATTATTGGGGTGGTTTAAACCGTGACGGATTGGCATCCAACCAGGAAGATGCTTCAAACACAGAATTGTTTGAAACTACTCTTCACTATAATGGAGACTTAACCGCAGGTCTGAATATGAATTTCGTGGGTGGATATTCTTACCAGGACTTCAATAATGAAGGTTTTTATACCCAGGGTGGTGGTTTCCTTGTCGATAAATTTAAATACTATAACGTAGGCGCCGGAACCGATTTCAAATACGGTCGTGCTACTGCAACCAGCTACAGGAATTCAAGCAAGCTGATTGCTTTCTTCGGCAGGGCTAATTTCAATTATAAGGATATGGTATTCCTTATGGCCAGCGCACGCTATGAAGGATCGTCCAAGTTTGGGGCAAACAATAAATGGGGTATTTTCCCCGGTGTCAGCGCGGGATTTGAAATATCAAGGTTCCTGAATGTGGCAGCTATTGATAACCTTAAAATTCGCGCCAATTATGGGGTCACAGGTAATACTCCCCAGGACAGCTATCTTTCCCTGGAAAGAATCGGTTACTTAAGCCAGTTCTTCCCGATTAACGGTAGATATCAGCCGGTTTATGGAGTTGTCAGCAATCCGAATCCTGATCTGAAATGGGAGAAACAAAGCGAGTTTGATGCCGGATTTGACTTTTCGATGTTCAGCGCCCGGTTATTTGGATCCTTTGACTTCTATACCCGTAAAACAACTGACCTGTTGTTCAATTTTGCAGTACCCAATCCTCCGAATATCTATTCAACCGCTTGGGTGAATCTCGGCGAAATCAAGAGCAGCGGACTTGAACTGACACTTAACTTTAAAGCTGTTCAATCCGCCGATTTCAGTTATACATTCTCCTTAAGCCCGTCGTACAATCTTGATAATACATTGGTTTCCCTGTCGGGATCCTATAACGGATTTGAATTGAAATATGGTGTGAAAGACCTTGGCGATATGGGATCACCGGGACAAAACCAGACCCCGCTTACCCGTGTAAAGGAAGGTGGAAAAATTGGTGAACTTCTCGCTCTTGAGTACAAGGGAATTGATGAAACAGGTAACCTGGTGTTTGTTGACCAGCCTGGAACTTCAGCAGGTATTGACCAGGCTGACCGCGTAATTGTAGGTAACGGACTGCCCAAATTCTTAATTGGCTTTGGAAACGATTTCTCATACAAAAACTGGGATTTGAATATTTTCTTCCGCGGTGTTTTCGGACATGACCTGCTGAATTCATTCCGGGGATTCTACGAAGTTCCGCAGCTGATTACCTCCTACAATCTTCCGAAGACAGCAAAAGATCAGAAGAATCCGACTACAGGCACTTATCTGAATACAACTTCCGGTAAACTTTCAAGCTACCATATTGAAAAAGCCGACTTTGTATCACTTGACAATGCAAGCCTTGGTTATAATTTCAATGTTCCCAAAAACTGGGGAATACAGAAAATAAGACTTTATGTGGCAGGCAACAACCTGTTCTATATCACAGGTTATAAAGGAGTGGATCCCAACCCGCGCTATGTGGACAGTGATCCCGGCCTGGGAACATTTAATAATCCGCTTGTACCGGGTGTTGACCGCAGAGACACATGGTTCCGGACACGTTCTGTATCAGTAGGTGCAAATATTATTTTCTAATCTGAAAAATGAAATCATTATGAAAACAAGAAAATTAAATATGAAATCATTGCTTCTGATTAAGGCAATAATGTTTGTAATTGTACTGGTATTCCCGGTAATGTCATGTACAAACCTTGATGAAAAACTGTATACTGAATTGCTGCCTGATGAATTCTTCCAGAGTGAAGAAGAATTTCTGGCTGCTCTTGGTACTGCATATGTAAGGTTGGGTGGTTACGCTTCAGGTGATGTAAATAATCTCCAGGAAACTACTACCGATGAAATGGTTGTACCTACGAGAGGTTCTGACTGGGATGACGGAGGTAACTGGAGAAGGCTCCACCTGCATTCATGGAAATATGAAGATAATGCTACCGGTGGTGCATGGGATTTCTGTTTCCAGGGTGTAAGTACCTGTAATAACGTGATGTACCAGTTTCAACAACAGGTCGTAAAGGGATCTATCACTCAGGAAGTGGCTGATCAATACGCCGCTGAATTACGTGTTTTAAGAGGTTTCTTCTACTGGCAGCTGATTGACCTTTATGGCAATGTACCTTTGGTTCTTGATTGGGCTACCGCAGAAGCTGCTCCTCCCACAAAAACAAGGGCTGAAGTGTATAATGCTATTGTTGCCGATCTTGAGGATGCAGTTCCGGCTTTGTCGAAAGATAGAAATGACAATACCTACGGACGTTTAACGTATTGGGCAGGAAAAACACTTCTGGCTAAATTGTACATGAATGCCGGTGTTTATGTTGGAACTCCACAGTGGCAGAAAGTAATTGATATTTGCGATGAGATTATTAATGATGGTCCTTATAAATTAACCGAGGACTATTTTGCAAATTTCAATGAAGCCAACAATACTTCAAGTGAAATTATCTGGGCAATCCCTTATGACGAAGTATTTTTTACAGGTTTTAACCTTCCCATGCAGACCTTGCATTATGGAAGCCAGTTTACTTATAACCTGACTGCCCAGCCATGGAACGGGTTCTGCTCTCTTGAAGAATTCTATAATTCATATGAAGCAACCGATAAGAGAAAAGGACAACCGGGTACAGTTACTGAACCATTTGTTGGACGTGGGAATTTCCTTGCCGGAATTCAATATAATTCAAACGGTTCCTTTGTAAAAGATGACGGTCATGATAAAAAAGATCCGGATGGCGATACACTGAATTTTGGAAACATCGGAACAGGTCAGCCACAGATTAATGAACTGGGCCCCCAATCATGGAGACAATCCGGTGTCAGGATCGGAAAATGGGAATTTACAGCAGGAGCTACATCTGATTTGAGTAATGATTTCGGAATTTTCCGTCTGGCTGACTTACATCTGATGAAAGCCGAAGCGTTGTGGCGTCTTAGTGGTGATGCCGCCGATGTGGATGCCCTTGCTGAAGTCAACATGATTCGTGATCGTGCAGGTATTGATCCGCTGGCTTCACTTGACGGTCCTCTGAGCTTTGCAATTGAGGATGGTTCTGTAGCAGGTGGTGAATTGTTCAATGAAATGGGACGTGAAATGGCATTTGAACACAACAGGCGTCAGGATCTGATCCGTTGGGGGTTCTGGGAAATGAACGCAAAATGGACAATTCCGTTCCATAATGTGGGAGATGTCACTTTGTCCGATGAATACCTCCGTTTATTCCCGATTAACCGTGACAAACTTTCGGCCAATCCTAATCTGGATCAGAATCCGGGTTACCCCACCGAATAAGCTTTGAATAAATACAGTTTCCTTAAGAGAGCAGGCAAATTATTATTTTTACCTGCTCTCTTTTTTACTTTCTGATCATGTATCATTTCCGCACTGCCTTTATAATACCTCTGTTCATCCTTGCCCTGTCGTGCAATAAGAACCACAGCAGGAATAATTCTTTATTTACATTGCTTGATACTTCTTCAACAGGTATCACATTTTTCAACACGGTGGAATATACCGAACAATTCAACACCTATACCTACAGAAATTTTTATAATGGTGCCGGGGTAGGCATTGCTGACTTCAATAACGACAGCTTGCCGGATCTGTATTTCTGCGGCAACATGGTAGAGAATAAGCTTTACATTAACAAAGGCAATTTTAGTTTTGAGGATATAACGGAAAAGTCTGGAGTGGCATGTAAGGATGTATGGTGCACCGGTGTCAGCATTGCTGATGTGAATGGCGATGGCTGGCAGGATATCTACGTGTGTAAATCGGGGAATCCGGAGAGTCCTCACCGTAATAACGAACTGTTCATAAACAATCATGATCTTACTTTCAGCGAAAAATCAGCTGAATACGGATTAGACGTAACAGGCCTTTCCAATCATGCATCCTTTTTTGATTATGACCGGGATGGTGACCTGGATTGCTATCTCCTGAATAATTCCTTTCAGTCAGTTACTGAATTCGACATAAAGCCACATGCTCGTGAAAAACCGGATTCACTGGGAGGCAACCGGCTGTTCAGAAATGATGGGGGCCATTTTACCGATGTGAGTCGTGAAGCCGGAATATATACAAGCAAAATAGGATTCGGACTTGGAGTGAGTGTAGGGGATCTGAATCGTGACGGTTGGCCTGATATCTATGTATCAAATGATTTTTTTGAAAGGGATTACCTGTATATCAATAACGGTCATGGCACATTCCGTGAATGCCTTGAGGATGAAATGCAGGAGATAAGCCTTGGTGCCATGGGTGCCGATATCGCAGATATTAATAACGATACATG
The DNA here is from genome assembly GCA_035299085.1 of Bacteroidales bacterium. Lineage (NCBI taxonomy): Bacteria > Pseudomonadati > Bacteroidota > Bacteroidia > Bacteroidales > Bacteroidales bacterium. Next base: position 101,897 of record DATGXG010000057.1, read on the forward strand.
GCCTGAGGTTTTTGCAACTGAAATGACTCCCGAGGATAATGCCCGCTACAAGACTAAGGTTTTGTTTGAAGACTGGGATCGTTACCGGATGAAAGCAGATAATGGGTATTACCGTCAATTTGCCCGTAATGTATTGCAATTGAACAACCGTAACGGAACTTTCAGTGAAATTGGCAGGTATAGCGGAGTCAGCAGAACAGACTGGAGCTGGGGTGCCCTGATCATGGACATGGACAATGATGGGTGGAAAGATATTTTTGTGGCAAATGGTATATTTAAAGACCTGCTCGATCGCGACTATCTTGATTTTTATTCTAATCCGCGAATGATGAGGAGTTTAATTCAAACTGAACAGAAAGCCATACTCAAAATCATCGGTCTGATCCCTTCGGTTCCTGTTCCCAACTATGCATTCCACAACAATGCTGATCTTACATTCACCAATCAGTCACAGTCCTGGGGTCTTAATACACCCTCATTTTCTAACGGCGCTGCTTATGGTGACCTGGATAATGATGGCGATCTTGACCTGGTGGTGAATAATGTAAACATGGCCCCATTTATTTACCGTAATAACAGTGAAAAATCAGGTGGAAACCGGTACCTTGAGATCCGGCTCAAAGGGGAAGGAATGAACACTTCTGCCATTGGAACCTCCGCTACACTTTATTATAACAACACCGCATCCTGGGCTGAATTGTACCCGATGAGGGGATTCCAGTCGACTATGGATTCCAGGCTTCATTTTGGACTGGGAAGGGATTGTGAGTTAATTGACTCACTTGTAGTGATCTGGCCGAATGGCAAAAAAACGGTAAAGCACAGGGTAGAACCTGACCGGATATTGACATTAGAACAAAAGGAAAGCCTGGTTGCAGAACCGCATGTAAAAACATTACATACAGAAATTATATTGAAGAAAATCCCTGCTCCTGCAGGACTTCAATTTACCTGTAAGGAAAACCGATTTAATGATTTCAGCCGTAATAGCCTGCTTTTTATTATGGCTTCAAATGAAAGTCCTCATATTGCCGTGGCTGATGTGAACGGGGATAAGCTTGACGACATATATGTATGCGGAGCAAAGGGAACTGCCGGCCGGTTAATGATCCAGGATAATCAGGGAGAGTTTAAATCGTCTGATATCAGCGTTTTTGCCCATGACAGCCTTTCGGAAGACACCGATTGTGCTTTTTTCGATGCCGACGGTGATGAGGATAAGGATTTGTATGTAACCAGCGGTGGCAGTGAATTTCCTGCAAGCTCGTCTGCATTGCGCGACAGGCTTTATACTAATGACGGACACGGTAATTTCAGGAAATCTCCACAGAGTCTGCCTGTATCAAAGTTTATCAGCAGTTCCTGTGTTAGCCCGGCGGATTATGATAACGATGGTGATATCGATTTGTTTGTGGGCGGAAGGTTAATTCCCTTAAGTTACGGTGTTCCTGCAAACGGATATTTACTTGAAAACGATGGCAAAGGAAATTTCAGAAATATAACCGACCAGAAAGCTCCTGAACTGAATAATGCAGGAATGATAACCTGTATGCAATGGGTGGATATGGATAATGACGGTGATCAGGATATTATAATTGCAGGCGAATGGATGCCTGTAAGAGTATTTTTAAACAATAAGGGCAAAAATTTTACTGAGGCAACTACTGATTATGGATTGCAAAATACATCAGGATGGTGGCATTCAATGGCGGTCGCCGATTTGAACCGCGACGGAAAAATGGATATCATACTTGGAAACCACGGGCTCAATTCATTTTTTAAAACATCGGACACACAACCAGTGACTATGTATGTGAACGATTTTGATATGAATGGCTCAGTGGAACAGGTAATTGCAATGTATGAGAACGGCAGGCTTTACCCGGTTGCCATGAGGGATGAACTGGTGAACCAGATACCTTCACTCCTGTCGAAATTTCCCAAATTCAGCAGTTATATGGATGCCACAGTTGAGGATCTGTTTGCAGAACCTGTACTTAACCGTTCTTTGGTGCTTAAGGCGTATACACTGCAAACCTGCATCCTGATCAACAATGGCAAGGCACCTTTCACAATAAAGCCACTTCCCGCAGAAGCCCAACTTGCCCCTGTATATTCAATTCTGGCTAAAGATTTTGATCACGACGGCTTCTGTGATATACTACTCGGCGGTAATCAATTCTCAGCCAAACCGCAAACAGGTATTTATGCAGGAGGTTATGGCCTTTTACTTAAGGGCAGCTTAACAGGTGCCTTCGAAACCATTGATCCGGAAAGGTCAGGAATTTCCATAACGGGTCAGATTCGAAACTTTCAAATGGCAACCATTAAAAATAAACAAGTAATTTTGGTTGGCTTAAATGATGAACCTTTACTTTTTTACGAATTACAAAAATGAATCGAGTTAATTTTTCTACTGCAGCATTATGTGTTTTTATTTTAATATTCCTGTTCACCGGTTGCAGTCCAAAACAACGATATGATCGCAGGTTGAAACATGAGCTGGCAAGTGGCATTCGAAATGATTCCCTTTTTATGGGAATTTATCTGGGCATGCCTTCCCGTGAGTTTTACGCACATTGCTGGGATCTGAATAAAAAAGGACTGGTAAGGCAGGGTGCAGGAAATAAAACCGTTGAATATCAAATGAACAATGAATTAAACCATCCGGCTTTAATGAATTTCTACCCTCATTTTAAAAATGATAAAATATATGACATGCCCGTTAAATATAAATACGTTGGATGGGCTCCATGGAATAAAGAACTTTCATCGAAAAAGCTGCAACAGGACATAAAAAAATATTATGAAAAGAAATATGGAAAAGGATTTATAACAGTTAAGCATCCTGAACGTGGTACAGCGTATATAAAAATTGACGGAAACCGCAGAATTACAATTTTCACAAAAGATGATCTGGATGTTTGGGTAATTTTCACTGATCTCACTGTAACTCAAAAACTGATCATGAATCCGGAGACTTTCCAAAATGCCAGGTAACATGCGTCGGCACTTTTTTTTGTTACCCGTCATTTTTGCCGGGGCTTTGGCTGGCTGTTCACACAAAAACAACCACGCAGTTGAGGAACATTTGTTTACATTGCTGGATTCAGAAACAACTCATGCAGGGTTTGTGAATCAACTTGACTATGATGAGCAGCTCCGGAATAAATTTAACATTTACACATTCCGCAATTTCTATAACGGAGGAGGTGTCGCTATCGGCGATGTGAATAATGACGGCCTCATGGATGTTTTCATGGTTTCAAACACCGGCAGCGAAGTTCTTTATCTGAATAAAGGAAATTTTGTTTTTGAAGATATTTCTGTTTCTGCCGGAATTCAGGGCAATGGAAGGTGGTCTACAGGGGTTAGTTTTGCCGATGTGAACGGCGACGGATGGATTGATATTTATGTGTGCAATTCCGGAAACCTTGGAGGTATTGAAAATCTTAATAAACTTTACATAAACAACCGTGATCTGACCTTTACAGAAAAGGCAGAAAATTATGGCATAGGAGGTACAGGGAATTCAACTCAGGGCGTTTTTTTCGATTATGATAACGACAATGATCTCGATCTTTACCTTCTCAATAACTATTCAAAAGCTATCGGAAGCTTTAATTTGAAGCAAAACCAACGGACGGTGAGGGATTCACTCGGTGGAGATAATTTGTTCCGAAACGATGGCGATCATTTTACCGATGTCAGTGAAGAAGCCGGAATCTATGGAAGTGTAATCGGTTTTGGACTTGGAGTAACAATCGGTGATATAGACCTTGACGGATGGATGGATATTTATGTGTCAAATGACTTTTTCGAACGCGATTATCTGTATTTGAATAATCACAATGGTACTTTCAGGGAAGTATTGACTGAAATGATGCCATCCATATCGGCGGCTTCTATGGGGGCTGATATGGCGGATATCAATAACGATTGTTATCCTGAAATTTTCGCAACAGATATGGTGCCTGAACACAATGACAGGCTTAAGACTAAAACTACTTTCGACAATTGGGAAAGTTATATGGCCAATGTGAATAATGGGTATTATCACCAGTTTACACGCAACATGCTTCAATTGAACAACGGCGATGGTTCTTTCAGCGAGATCGGCCGTTTGGCAGGAGTAAACGCCACTGATTGGTCGTGGGGCGCGCTTATCATGGATATGGACAATGACGGGTTAAAAGATATTTTTGTAGCCAACGGCATTTATAAGGATTTAACGGATCAGGACTATATACAGTATTTTTCGAACCGCGACATGGTGATGTCAATCATTATGGGCAAAGGAGTGGATTATAAAAGACTTATTGATGCTATTCCTTCGGTCAGGATTCCCAGTTATGCTTTTAAAAACAAAGACAGTCTGAGATTTGAAAATGTTGCAGACAAATGGGGGCTCGGAACACCAAGTTTTTCAAATGGCTCGGCCTATGCCGACCTGGATAATGACGGGGACCTGGACCTTGTTGTAAATAATGTGAATATGCCCATGTTTGTATATAGGAATGAATCGGACAAAAGGAACTCGCCGAATCATTTTCTGAAATTGATATTGCATGGAAGAGGATCAAATACACAGGCAATAGGCGCCAGGATCTTTGCAAAGCACAAAGGAAAAAGCATTTACCTGGAGCAGATGCCCATGAGGGGATACCTTTCAACAGTTGATCCAAGACCGAATCTGGGATTAGGTAACATCGGGATTTTAGACACCCTGGTTATTGAATGGCCCGATGGAAAACAGGTTGTGCAAACACAGGTTAAAACCGATCAGATACTTGAATTCTATGAGAATGATTCAATGAATACGGGTTCGGTCATCACTCCTCATGGTTTCCGGGTAAAGAACGCGAAACCGTTCCTGACTGACATTACGGGCGAAAACAAGATTTCCTGCATACATCACGAAAACCAATTTAATGATTTTAACCGTAGCCCGCTTCTTTATCATATGATGTCGACTGAAGGGCCAAGGATGTGCAAGGGAGATGTTAATAACGACGGTCTGGAAGACTTATTTATTTGTGGTGCCAAAGATCAGCCGGGATCTTTGTTTGTCCAGAAACAAAGCGGCAGAATGGAATTAACTGAGCAAAATGTTTTCTCAACCGATAAGGCAAGTGAAGATGTCGATTGTGCCATGTTTGATGCCGACGGAGATAAGGATATCGATCTGTATGTTGTAAGCGGGGGTAATGAATTTTCAGAAAGCTCATCGGCTTTAAAGCATAGGCTTTACCTGAATGACGGCAAAGGAAAATTTACAAGGTCAAAACAGATTCTGCCTGCCGGAAAATTTCAAACAGGTTCCTGTGTCCGTCCCGCCGATTTTGATAACGATGGTATCACTGAATTATTTGTTGGCTTAAGACTGAAGCCCTATTTATACGGAGTACCCGTCGACGGATACCTGCTGGAAAATGACGGGTCAGGCAACTTTACAAATGCTACCGATAAATTAGCTCCGGAATTAAAGAACATCGGAATGATCCGCGACGCACAATGGGCGGATGTAGATGGTGATGGTGATCCGGATTTAGTTATTACGGGGGACTGGATGCCATTAAAAATCCTGATAAATAGCAATGGCAAATTTGAGCTGCGGAAGGAAGCTTTTGGTAACATAAACACCGCCGGGTGGTGGAACTGCATACAAACGGCTGATGTTGACAATGATGGTGATTTGGACATTATAGCAGGCAATCATGGGTTAAACAGCAGGTTCCATGCCACTCCTGAAAAACCGGTAAGCATGTACGTAAGCGACTTTGATCTTAACGGCAGTGCAGAGCAGATAATTTGCACATATGACGGAGACACTGCTTATCCGCTTGCTCTTAAACATGATCTGACGAACCAGATCCCATCGCTGTTGAAAAAGTACCCGAAATATGAAATGTATAAAAATCAGCGTGCAGAAGATATTTTCACTCCGGCTCAGCTGAAAAATGCGTTGAAACTGGATGTCGCTATGCTCGAATCCGCAATATTCCTGAATGATGGCAAAGGATATTTTACGAAAGGGTCATTGCCACTGCAGGTTCAATTTGCCCCTGTGTATGCAATTGAAGTGGGAGATTTCAACCAGGATGGAAATCCGGATATGCTGATGGGTGGAAATCTTTACAATGCCAAACCCGAGACCGGAAGATATGATGCCAGTTACGGCTGGTTTTTGTCAGGTGATGGCACAGGAAAATTTCGGATCATCACTTCTGACATCTCCGGTTTTCATGTTCCTGGTGAAATAAGGGATATCAAACCCATAACTATTCAGAATAAGAGATGCATAGTAGTGGCAAGAAATAATGATAAACTGGAGGTATTCCAAATTTCCGACCGGTAATATAAATGAAACATGGCCTTCTGTTAATATTAATCCTTATTATATATTCCTGCCAAAGGAATGATTCCGCGATGCAGACGCAGTTTCTGCTGGCTAAACCGGCCTTAACCGGAATCTATTTCAATAATAAGCTGGCCGAATCAGAATCTTTCAATATAATTGCATATCTCTACTTCAATAACGGGGCAGGGGTGGCTCTTGGTGACATCAACAATGACGGGCTTGCTGACATTTATTTCACAGGCAACCAGGTCGCAAACAAACTCTATTTGAATAAGGGCAATCTTGAATTTGAAGATATTACTGTAAAAGCGGGTGTCGGAGGTACAGGCGACTGGAAAACCGGAGTCACCATGGCTGATGTGAACGGTGACGGGGAGTTGGATATTTACGTTTGCCAGGTTGCCGATTATAAAGGTCTGAAAGGCGCTAACCAGCTTTTCATTAACAATGGAGATCTTACGTTCAGCGAAAAAGCCAAAGAGTATGGACTTGACTTCAGAGGATTTGCCACTCAGGCAGCGTTTTTCGATTACGATTCGGATGGCGACCTGGATATGTACCTGGTAACTCATTCAGTGCACTCTTCAAGAACCTACGGAAGAATGGATCTGCGTTTTATGGACGATCCCAAAGCTGGTGATAAGCTTTACCGAAACGACCAGGTGAATGGAAAATGCGTATTTACCGATGTGACAAAAGAAGCAGGCATATTCAGCAGTCAGATCGGTTACGGGTTAGGCGTGAGTATTTGCGATGTGAATAACGATGGCTTTCCGGATATTTATGTTTCAAATGACTTTCATGAAAACGATTACCTGTATATCAATAATACAGACGGAACTTTTAGCGAGAAGCTTACTCAGTGCATGAACCATACGAGCCGGTCGTCAATGGGCAATGATGCCGCTGATTTCAATAATGACGGTCTCATCGACATTATCGTACTGGATATGCTTCCTGACGATGAAAAGATCAGGCAGCAGTCGGGTGGTGAAGATGATTACGAGTTATGGGCAATTAAAAAGCAGAACGGTTATAATGACCAGTTTGTACGAAATACCCTGCAGTTGAACCTTGGCGGAGGCCTGTTCAGCGAAATCGGGCAGTTTGCAGGCATCAGTTCAACCGACTGGAGCTGGAGCCCGTTGATCTGCGATTTGGATAATGACGGATGGAAGGACATTTTTATAACAAGCGGAATTTATCACAGGGCGAATGATCTTGATTATATCCGGTTTCTGACAGGAGGCAACCGGTTCAAGCCTGCAAAGGACAACCGCAATCTGACCGATAAAGATCTGTACGAAAAAATGCCGCTGTATCCCAATACAAACTTTGCATTCAGGAACAACGGCAACCTGACATTCAGCAATGTTTCCACTGATTGGGGATTTAGAGAAAAAGCCTTCTCAAACGGGTGTGCATATGCCGACCTGGATAATGACGGCGATTTGGATCTGGTCGTAAATGACATAAATGATGAAGCTGAAATCTACAGGAATAACAATCTTTCCGGGAATCATTACCTGTCCGTTCAGTTAAAAGGAAACGGATTGAATACACAGGGAACGGGTGCCAGGGTTACACTTTATGCAGACAGTGTAACACAAACCCTTGAAAAATATACTACAAGAGGCTTTATGTCGGCCTCATCCGATATTCTTCATTTCGGACTAGGCAAGGCTGAAAAATTGGATTCACTGGTTATCCAATGGCCTGATCGTAAATGCCAAACAGTAATTGTAAATCGGATTGACACAAACATAACAGTGGAATACCGTCCTGATGGAATAACCTGTCAGCGTCCGGAGGACCTGACAGCGTTATTCCATGAAACTACTATTACAGGATTAAACTACACCCACCACGAAGATTTCTGGATTGACTTCTTACGTGAGCCACTTACTCCTCACAGCCTGTCAGCTGAAGGCCCGGCTTTAACTGTCGCCGATGTAAACGGAGACGGGTTGAGCGATGTTTTCCTTGGCGGTGCCAAAGGACAACCATCCTCCCTGTTTATTCAGCAGCGTGGCGGGACTTTCAAAGAAATGCAAATTACAGCACTAAAAAATGAAACCCGCACCGATTGCATTGATGCATTATTTTTCGATGCGGATAACGACAACGATAAGGATCTGTATATAGTCAGGGGTGGTAATGAGTTGGCTGCGGGTGATTCGGCACAGTATGACATTCTGCTGATAAATGACGGGAGAGGTAACTTTACAAAAAGTGCGGGCTTACCTTTCATTTCACATAACGGTTCATGTGTGCATGCAGCTGATTTCGACAAAGACGGTGATCTTGATTTATTTGTTGGTTCAAGATCAATTCCCGGGGCATATGGGTTATCGCCACAGCAATTCCTGCTTGAAAACGACGGGCATGGCCAATTTACCAATATAATGGCAACTAATGCTAAAGGTTTGAAAAATGCAGGTATGGTTACCGGTGCAGAATGGTTGGATTATGATGCAGATGGAGATGCCGACCTGGTGATTTGCGGCGAATGGATGAAGATAACTATGTTCAGGAATGATAATGGTCAGTTCACAGAGGTAACGTCCATGGCTGGACTTGATTTCACTTCGGGATGGTGGTATGGAATTAAGGCTGCTGATGTGGATGGTGATGGCGACCAGGACCTGGTTGCAGGAAACCTGGGTTTGAATAGTATTTTAAGAGCATCAGTGCAGGAGCCTTTGGAACTTTACCTGGGCGATTATGATAACAATGGTTCGCTCGACCAGGTTATCAGTGTCTGGAGGCAGGGGAAAAGTTACCCGGTTGCCCAGTTGGATGAACTCATGGGTAAAATCACCGGGTTGGATAAGAAATTCGGTTCTTACAGTGAAATGTCCGGGAAATCAGTCAGTGAGCTTTTCGGGGTGGAAGCCATGAAGCGCACATTCAGAAAAAGTGCGGTGATGCTGGAAAGCAGCGTTTTCATCAACAAGGGTGACGGGACCTTTGAAGTACAAGCCCTGCCTGCCGAGGCGCAATTCTCGGTTGTAAGGGACATCCAGGTTGGCGACTTTGATCATGATGGCTTCACAGATTTGATAGTAAGTGGAAACGACTATGTGGTAAGGCCAACCTATGGAAAATACGACGCGTCATACGGTTGGTTCCTGCAGGGTACATCCGGGGGATATAGAGTTCTTTGGCCCTCTCAAAGCAGTTTAACTATCATGGGTGACGCCCGCAAAACCGCCTTAATTGAAATCAACGGCAAAACCTATTTACTGGCCGCCGTAAACAACGGACCGTTACAGGTATTCCGTGTGGAATAACCTGTCAGCGTCCGGAGGACCTGACAGCGTTATTCCAGGGACAACTTCTTAAATCGCAAATCAGCGGTGTTCGGTGTTTTTAAAAGGGCTTGAAGATATTTCTTGTGAATAAAAATGCAAATATTTTACAAAAAATTTGCTTTTTTCAATTTCTTTTATTAATCTTTGTATGCATGCTAGTGCATAGGTGGAAATTGTGTTGCTAAGGGAAATAATTGATAATTAACATAAACTGATATATTTCAGTTTCTTTTACTGATTTAGAGGAAAATTAATCGATCTCTAATGGGCGTATATTTATAATACTCGAATTAATATTTTTACTTATGAAAAAATTCTCCCTTTTATTGCTTGGTTATTTGACGGTTTTTTCAATCAGTACCTTCGGTCAATTAACCACTAACCTGGTAAGTTACTGGAAACTGGATGAGACCTCAGGATCAACAGCAAATGATGCACTGACTACAAATCCCGGAACCGTTAGCGGAAGCGGTGCTACGGTAAATCAAAGCGGAAAAATAAGCACGGCATTTTCATTTGACGGAACCGATGATGGGGTTTCTATGGGCAATAAGAGTGTTCTGAATATGGGTACTTCGACAGATTTTTCAATATCAGCCTGGTTTAAGACGTCGTCAGCCAATGATCAGTTCATCGTTTCAAAATACGGTTCCGGATATACTCCCGGCTATTTTATAGGTACTGACGGAGGATATGCGTATGCCGTGATCAGAGACGGAGTAGGCACTGGTTCTGCAGAAGCAATTGCAGTAACAGGTACAACCCTTGTAAATAATAACGCCTGGCATTTGATCACTGCAACATTTGACCGGGATGGCCTTTTAAGAGTATATGTAGACGGAACACAACAGGCAACAGGCTCTGTCACTACAGTTACAGAAACAGTGACAAATACAGAATCGTTTTGTATCGGGTACAGGAATGTCTCAGGATCATATAAAGCTTTTACCGGATCGATTGATGAAGTCGGGATTTGGAATAAAGTACTCACTGCAAGTGAGGTAACCCAGTTGTACAATTCAGGAGCCGGATCAGCTTATCCGTTTTCTTCAGTGCCTGTAACAGGTATTTCGGTTTCCCCCACCACAGCTTCCATTTCCGGAGTTGGAAATACAACACAGCTGACGGCTACAATTACGCCTTCAAATGCCACAAACAAAGCGGTTACCTGGTACTCAAACAATCCTACAATCGCTTCGGTGAATTCAACCGGATTGGTTACAGGTGTTGCTGCAGGTACCATAACAATAAATGCGGTTGCCAGTGAAAATGGTATGACTGCTTCAAGCAGCATAACGGTGCAATCCGTTGCGGTTACAGGTGTTTCTGTCTCCCCGACCACTGCATCAGTAGCCACAGGTTCTACAACAACACTCACAGCTACAGTGAGTCCGACCAATGCCACAAATAAGAATGTAACCTGGACATCAAGCAATACATCAATAGCAACAGTTAATTCATCTGGTGTTGTCACCGGAGTAGCCGCAGGAAACGCCACAATAACGGTCACCACCCAGGATGGAAACAAGACAGCTACATGTGCGGTAACTGTTAGTAATGTTGCCGTAACAAGTGTTTCGGTTTCTCCGACCACTGCATCGGTAAATGTCGGGTCAACCACTGCACTTACAGCTACAATAAGTCCGACAAATGCCACAAATAAAACAGTTACATGGTCATCGAATAACACATCCATTGCAACGGTCAATTCATCAACCGGTGTTGTTACAGGCGTTGCAGCAGGAAGTGCGACTATTACAGTCACTACCCAGGATGGAAGCAAGACGGCTACCTGTGCTGTTACGGTTGTTGCTTTACCTACGGCAGCATGGTTACTCAACGGAACCAATGCCTATTATCTGGCAGGAAAAGTTGGAATTCTCACTGCCAATCCAACGACTGAATTAACAGTTAACGGTAAAATCCTGGCAAAAGAAGTCGAGGTAGTATCCAGCATTGCATCAGATTATGTATTCGAACCGGCGTATCAATTATTACCCCTCACGGATCTTGAAATTTACCTTAAAAACAATAAACATCTCCCGGGTATTCCATCAGCAATTGATTTTACGAAAACAGGCCAGAATTTGGGCGAAATGGATGATATGCTGTTAAGGAAGATTGAAGAACTCACTTTATACCTGCTACAACAGAATAAGAAAATTGAAGACCTACAGAAGAAAATTATTCTGTTAGAGAAGGAAAAATAGATTCAGATCCGGATTTTTCAATAAGCGTGAATATTCATTTCTATGAAAAAATACATAGTTGTCATACTGTTCTTCCTGATTGGTCAGGTATTATCCGCGCAGGATTTGCCAGTGGTGATTCCTAAATCACCCGAGGCTGCCGCGCTGTCTAAATACAGTGAATTTCCTGTCGGAACATTTACAGGAATACCTTCTATTGCGTTACCGTTATATACAATTGAATCAGGCGATATTAAATTACCCGTTGAGTTAAATTACCATTCAGGCGGATTTCGTGTAAGCGAAGAGGCAAGTTGGGTTGGTTTAGGCTGGAGTCTCAGCACCAGTGCCCTAATCACCCGTGAGGTTCATGGAGAGGATGATTTTACAGGTGGCCATTCATTTTTGCCATATATTACCAATATTCCAATGATTGATCCGGTTGGCTTTAATGGTTTCGCCGGTTCTGAACGTTTGGGCGGATATAGTGAGCAGAGAACAAGTGGTCCCGCTGCAATCGTAAATGGTATATATACGCCCAATTATTCAGGAACTAATACGAAATTGGATTGGGAACCTGATATTTTCACAATTAGTTGTTTTGGTTTGAATGGGAAGTTTGTACTGGATCAAAATGGAACTCCTAATTTTCTTGAAAAGACAGATCTCAATGTTAAACATACAGACAAAGGATGGAGTATCTCCACAAGTGATGGATTTCACTATTATTTCGAAACATCCAGTAAAACAACCGATTATTTAGGGTATGATGTCAGTGGTTCGTGGTACCTGACAAAGATAATATCACCTTCCGGTGACTCCGTTATATTGAATTATGTTGATAACCCGGTGCAATCTTTAACCACATCCTATTCAGAATATAGCAGTAAAATATATTCCGATAATTCGCAGTCATACATCATCGATAAGAAATTTACCGGAACCAGGTTTGTGGAAAAATACCTTAATGAAATTGTTTTCAAATACGGTTCATTGAAATTTGACACATTAGGAAGAAAGGATCTTGAGAATGGCAAGAGGCTTTCAGTTATTAAGGTTCGAAATAAAAATAACCAGGTTGTTAAAGAAATTAAGTTCTATACTGATTATTTCAATTCAAATCAAAATAGTGGATATCTCTCTGGGGTTTCAACTATTGATTATTCCTGTTACTTCAAAAGATTAAGGTTGAATGCAGTAACCATCAAAAATGGTAGTGATTCTGCTCAATATAAGTTTAGTTATTCTAATATTAATTTACCCAATAAAGATTCGTATAACATAGATCATTGGGGATACTATAATGGTGCTTCCAATACGAAATTAATACCTTCATTCGAAGGGGAGTTACCCTATGAAAGATTTTATCATCAATTTATAGACGCCTGGGGTGCGTATCATATGCAAACGTCTTATCTGTCCTGCCTTGAATCTGCATCAATTTATAAACGTTTTGTTGGTGCTGACCGAAATCCTAATAAGGCAACAATGGGCGCTTGCTTATTGGAGAAAATTACATACCCGACAGGAGGATGTACACTTTTTAAATTCGAGCCGAATGAGTATGGCAATCCCGAAATACAAAACCAGGTTGAACAATACACGTATAGTAATTTTACTGCTACAATTGATATTTTGTGTTCACAAACAGGCGATCCGTTAATAACCCAAACGGTACCTTTTCCTTATACATTTCCTGAGGATGTGGTGGAAATTACCAATCCGGAGATTCAGATGGTTGTCATGCCGTGGAATGTGACAGATTATTCCAAGTGTATATCGCTTACAAGTGCCAATTGGTTTGATGTAGATCTAGGTGGTAAACTGTATTGGGGAGAAACCACATCATACTATCATCGTTATTATTTTAACGACCTCGATAATGATATTAATACAACTCCGGAATGTAATATTACCAGCCATACGGCTAACTTAACCGGCCAATTGTCAAAATTTACCGGTCCCTTATCTTTGGACATCCACATTGATCCAAATCAAATACATGAGAATAAAAGAGCAATTATAACCTTTACATGTAGAGTAAAAAAACGTATTGTTTATTCTCCTACTGCAATTAATTTCGGAGGCGGACTTCGGGTAAAATCAATTAAATACTATAATGGATTGGATTCAGTGAAGAACATAGTTAAAACGTATAGCTATACAACAGACTTCACCGATGCACAAGGGGTTGTGACAACTAAGTCAAGTGGGATTTTAAAAATACCTTTTAAATATTATACCATTAAGCGTAACATTCCCCAGGAAAATAGGGATGCCTGGACTGATATACTTTTTACTGCTTCCAATATGATGAATCTGACCTATGGTCAATACAGCAATATCGGCTATTCCAGGGTTACAGAAATCACCTCCTCCGCTGCAGAAAACGGTAAAATTATTTATAATTATAAGAATTATGCAAATGACTGTTTTATTCATCCGTATCGTCCTGCTGGTGTACCGAATACTTCACAGTGGTTGCCATTTGACGGAAAATTATTGGATAAAACAGTATACAATAACGCAGGTCAGATTGTCTCTAAAACGACATATGACTATGAGTTAAAAGATGAAAAAATTATTAAGGGGATATTCCAGGATGGATTTAATTTTGCCTGGGGATTTCTTCCTTACCAGAAAATCGGATCAGGGTGCCTCCATTATTATCCTATTTTTTGTCGCTGGGAAGCTCTTTCAGGTACGCAAGAGTATCTGTATAATTCAAATGACATTACAAATTATGTTAAGAATGTCACGAGTTATTCTTACAATGGGAAAAATCACATTCAGCCAACCACTGTCAGTACCCTGACCAGTGAAGATGTGACCAAACTCCAGTTAAACAAATATGCCGGCGATTATGCTTTTAGCGATTGTGATGAGTCATATAACCAATGTGAATTAGATTATCAAACCGACTTAAATGAATGCATGAGTAATTATTGGAATGAATACGCTTATATGATTAATTCTCCTAATTATAGTAATTGCCATGATAAATATATTGAAATTGAGGAATATTGTAATACACAATATTCAATAGATTATGCGAATCTTAAAAAAAGATATTACAATGATTTAATGGACAAATATAATAATGATACTACCTGGGTTGGGCAAAAATTAAGACAATTGGCATTGGTAAAAAAGTTTCAGTGTACTGATAATGGTTGGGCTGATTTTCAGGAGTGTAAAAGTATTATGTATGATACCATACTGACCAAGAGAGAAAGCTGCACAAAATCGGTAGAAAACAACTATACATGTGCAGCGGATAGAAAAAACTGTATCGATTCCTATGAAAATCATCTTACCGGCCAGGCGAAAATTATTTCTGATCTTGGAAGAGTGCATCCTGCTGCGCTGGTTGAATCCGTTAAGATGAAAGCAGGTAAGGTTCTTGAAGCTGATTTAAATTTGTACGGCTATGCAGGAAATACCGGGGCAGGAAAAACAGTTCTTCCAGTTGAAGCAAGAACACTTAAAACATTGCCCCCATCAACTTTCACGCCATCTTCATATAAAAATTATGCATTTGACGTTGATCCTCAGTATGAAGAAAGAATGAAAATGACCTATTATAATGATGGTCATCTGAAAGAAGCATGGAAGACGGATAACATTGTTACAACGTATTTATGGGCCAATAATATTTCGTATCCTGTTGTTAAAATTGAAGGAATTAAGTTTTCGGATATCACAGATACACCGATGATCACCAGGATTTTCAGTAATTCCTATACTTCTAACACAGACAAGACATCCGTTGATGCTGATGTGCTATTTCTTAAAGGTCAGCTTTCTGCTTATATAAGTGATCCGCGGTATATGGTGACCATTTATACGTATTCTCCATTATTTGGCATCACATCTCAAACCGATTCCAATGGGGTTACAACCTATTATGAATACGATGGTTTAGGCCGGTTGAAAGCGATAAAAAATGATGATGGAAATATACTCAAGACATTCGATTATCATTATAAGGAATAATCATGATTTAACGAAATCAAGTTGACTATGAACAAAAAATTATATTATACAGCTGTAATACTATTTTTCACGGCTGTGATTCATGCACAAACCATAGTTTCTGTTGATACAGTTAAGGGCATATGGTCAGCAGGGTCTTCTCCTTATATAATTACACAGACTGTTACAGTACCTGCTGATACTTCATTGGTAATACAGCCCGGAACTGAAATTTATCTTGCAGGAAATTTCAGGTTTAAGGTTGAGGGTAGACTGATTGCCCGTGGAAAGGAAAAAGAAAAAATTGTTTTTGCATTTGCCGATTCATCAATAATCAATAAGGTCAAATCCTTATGTGACTCCAATGCACCGAAAATAGCCGGATGGGGAGGGATCAGGTTTTCAGATCACAGGACAGGGAAAGACACATCCATTCTTGAATTTTGCTCAATTAACGGTGTGAAAGCTCTTACAGGAAACAGTTCAGAATGCTCAGGTGGAGCAATAAGTATTATCGGGAAAGGCATGATTATTATTAAAAAGTGTATGATCTTCAATAACCAGGCTCATACGGGTGCTGCTATTTATTGTGAGAATAATAATCCGATTATTGAAGGTAACGTTATTGAAAGAAATAAAAGTATCAGCAATGGCGGAGCATTCTTTATTTATAACAGCCGGCCGGTAATCAGAAACAACCTTGTCAGATTAAATATTTCGGATGAATTCGGAGGAGGATTTTATTTCCAAAATTCAGGCAGTTATTTCACAAATAATACTGTAGCTGAGAATTCAGCAAGGTTTGGTGGTGCCGCATCTATGGTTAACAGTAATATAAGAATGGTTAATAATACAGTTGCCAATAATTATGCCTCCGAAAACGGGGGTGGATTGCACTGCATCGAGTCAAGTCCTTACATTAAGAATACAATTCTGTGGGGTAATTCAACTAAGGTTAAAGGCAAACAACTATACTTATATGAATTAGGATATCCTGAAATTACCTATTCTTCAATTCAGGATGGTTTAAATGGAATTGAGGAATTCTCCGACTCATTGAACCAGGTAGAGTATGTAAAAAATCTTGATGAAAATCCCGAGTTTATCATAAATGACACTGCTTATCTTGCACTGGGCGAAAATTCTTATTGCATCGATGCCGGCTCTAATAAGGATCCTTTGATATCAGAGATGAGTGATATGACCGGTCGCCCAAGGATCATTAATGATGTTATCGACATGGGTGCCCAGGAATTTCAAAAAGGTATAAAACCCGGGAAGCCCAAAACTGAAGAGGATGTGAAAAAACAAAACGACGACCCGGTATTGAATGTTTTTATTTATCCCAACCCAAACCAGGGTAAATTCGAGATTAAATTAACCGGAGATTGTTCTGCCGTTTCTTTAGTCGGGATATTAAATGCCAATGGACAACTTATCCATTCTGAGAATTTAAGAATTGATGGAAACGGAAGGACACAACTGATAGAAATGGATATTTCCCGTGGATTTTACTTCCTGGAACTTAAAAATCAAAAAGGCGAGGTCATAGAAAGGGAAAAATTAATAATTGAATAGCCTGGCAGAATTTTTTCATTTCCCAATTCATTCAAACTAAACTAATACCCAGCATAAAATGACAATTAAGCAGGTCATTCGTAAAACCGGCACCCAGATGTTGATTCCGGCGATTTTTCTGACTTCTTTACATTCAGGTTCCTTTTCCCAAACATTTGATGACAATAAGGACATATTGAATATTACATCCAATGTTAGTGGACAGTATACAGCACGGGTCAGCATAAAACTTCTTCCTGCAGCCAGAGCCACTGCAGGTTTTAAAGCAAACATTTCTCCCGATTTGTACTATGAACCCGTTCCGTCAAGAAATATCGATGGTCAGACAACAACCGGAGACAGTTGGAATTATATATACAGCCGTACTTTCAGAAAAGCTGTAACCAATGCGGATAATTTTGAGACAGATAAGACAAGTTCAAATAATGATGTGATTGAACAGGTACAGTATTTTGATGGGCTTGGCCGGATCATTCAAACCATTGACATTAAAGGAAGTCCGGAAAGAAACGATATTGTTATGCCTGTGGATTACGATAAATATGGCCGTGAAAGTTTTAAATATTTGCCTTATAGCAAAACGGGTGATGGCGGATACAGGCCAAATGCAATTACCACCTCTGGCGAACAAAGCGTATTTTACAGTAATAGCGGCAATCTGAATGGACTGGATGAGACAGATACACGTGCTTATTCTGAAATAACCTATGAAAATTCACCGCTTAACCGTACATTATTTCAACAGGGTCCCGGGAGCGACTGGACTGGTAAGAAAAGTGGTTTTGAATACATTTCTAACTCGGCATCCTCGGTAATACGTTGGCAGGTTAACTCTGCCAATGCCTGTACAAGGAATGGATATTATACTGTTAATACTTTATTAGTGAACAGGATTACGGATGAAGATGGTAACAAAACCTCCGAATACAAGGATCTTCAAGGGAAGGTCGTGCTTAAGGAAACCGAACTTGGCACAAAAACCTATTATGTTTATGATGATCTTGATTTGCTTCGGTATGTGATTCCTCCTGAGGCTACAAGTCAGGTTGGTTCAGGTAGTCTGACAAGTACAATAAGCAGCAATTATTGCTATTATTATCAATACGACTGCAGAAAGAGGATGATAAAGAAAAAATTGCCGGGCGCAGATACAGTGTACATGGTGTATGATATCCGTGACAGGCTGGTGGCTACTCAGGATGGCCTTCAAAGGAGCAAAACTCCTAAAGAGTGGTCCTTTATTAAATATGATGCTTTTAACCGGCCTGTTCTCACCGGCATTATCCCGTATGCAGGAAGTCGTAATGATTTGCAAACTATTGTGAATAGCTATACTGGAATAAATCTTTATGAAACCAAAACAACAAGCTCCACGCATCATTATTATACCCAAAATTCATTTCCCAACTCTTCCTATACTAAGACCTATAACACGATAACCTATTATGATGGTTATGATTTTAATGGTGACAATTCTCCTGATAAGGCTTATGTTTCTGATGGCATGACGGATCCGGGATCCGGAACCCGCAAAGGATTGACTACCGGTACCAAGATGCGAATTATTAATGATGCATCAACTTTGTTTGTTGAAACCGTTACATTTTATGATAAATATGGTCATACTGTTCAGGCTCAACATACACAGCCAATAGAAGCAATCACAATCAATACACGAACAAGCAACAAAATTAATTTAATTGGCGAGGTGCTTCAGGCAAAAACCACAACGCTGTCTGGCAGTACTGTTATTAATACTGTCCAGGATGAATATACACTGGATCATCGTGCCAGATTGCTTGAGATTAAAAAAACGATCAATTCAGAACCTGCGACTGTAATAGTTAATAATAGTTATAACCAGCTCGGTCAGTTAATAGCAGAAAAACTTGGAGTAACAGATGGTATTGGTCTCCAAAAAGTAGATTATCTTTATAATATAAGAGGCTGGTTAAGAGGATTAAACAATACACCGGAAAGTTCGGACCTGTTTGCAATGCAACTCTTTTACAATGATTACCTCAGTAATCTCGATTTAACAAAAGGAAATTTCAACGGGAATATCAGTTCAGCTAAGTGGACCAATAAAGGTCTCAGCGGCATATGGAAAGCCTATGGTTTTGCATATGACAAACTAAATAGGCTGAACAATGCAATTTATGGTGAATATTCGCAAGGTGGTTCAAATATTAACACAGGATATAGAGGAAATGAGTATAAGAACCGGTTTGATGAATACGGGATATCCTATGATTTGAATGGAAATATAAAAACCTTGCGTCGGAAGGGAATTGATAATCCTTCAACGCTCACCTATGCAGAAATAGATTCGCTTAATTATGCTTATACAGGAAACCAGTTAAGGAAGGTGAATGATGCCATTCCGGATATTACAGGTCGAGGTGATTTTAGTGAAAAGGTAACCAATACACGTGAATATTTGTATGATGCCAATGGCAACATGTATAAAGATGACAACAAGGGTGTCTATAATATAAATTACAATTTCCTGAATCTTCCTACCAAGGTCTATTTTACGGCATCGAACGATTATATTACCTATCTTTACGATGCAGGCGGAAACAAATTAAAAAAGATTGTTGTGAAGGGAGGAACGACGCAGTTTACCGAAAATTATGCAGGCAATGTGGTTTTTAAAACCACCGGAACCGGAACATTTTCTCCCACCAATGATCTTCATTACATTAATACAGAAAAGGGAAGGCTGGTAAAAAGTGGAAGCACTTTTGTTTATGAGTATTATCTGACAGATCATCTTGGTAATACACGAGCCGTTTTCTCCGATGTAAATAAAAATGGCACGATAGAAAACAACAGCACCGAAATCCTTCAATATGCGGATTATTATCCCTTCGGAATGCTTCATAACCATGCTGCAACCACTACTGATGATAACCGTCGCCTATATAACGGCAAAGAACTCCAATCCGAAACCTTCAATCTGGATGGAACATCAGGGGATGAAACAATGTTTGACTGGTATGATTATGGCGCTAGATTTTATGATCCGCAATTAGGGAGGTGGCAAGTTATAGATCCTATGTCAGAAAAATATTTAAGCATCACACCATACAATTATTGTTTTAATAATCCTTTTTACTTAACAGACCCTAATGGGGAAGATGTCTTTGGAATATTCTATAAATATGAAAATGAATATGATGAAAATGGTGATCTAAAATTAGATGAAAATAATCAACCGATTCGAAAAATTGTAGGTGTTTCTATAATTAACCTAGGTTCTGAAAATGCCAAAAAATTGATAGATGATTTAAATAACTCTGAGGCACAGAGTTTTTATAGTGCATATCTAGGAGCAAAAATGACTGAATTGGGTAATAGTATTATTTCAGAATTTGAGAATAGCACCACAAATGACGCTTACTTTGGTTTTATGGAGAAAGTGCCAACTGATCCAGATGCTAGTGATGTTTCTAGTGGATATACCTTAACTAGTGATTTCTTAACAACATTAAGCAGTAAATTTACTGCAAGTGAAAATATCGATAAAGCCAAGACAGAGGATATATACGATATTCTTAAGAATTCTTATCAAATATCAATTTTTGAAGGTATGAAAATTGTAAACCCTGATAGAAACAATAATTTAATTGCCCTTGATAGGGAGACATATTATCCAGGCGTCCCATATTTTGATAAGAATAATCAATATATTGATGACCATATTATTAAATTGGGGACAATAATTCATGAATTGGGCGCTCATGTTGCTGGTGCAGCACATAATTATGAACAGAATATCCATCACTTAGTTTGGGGCCAAAATGAATCAAAAATGTGGTATCAGATAAAAAAATTGTATGGTATCAAATAAAACATTATTTCTAGTTATTCTTCGCCTTAGTTTATGTTCATTTAGTGTTTGGAGCCAGAATGTAAATAACATAACATGGGCAAATAATAGAGACGACTCAATAAGTTTTAACTGTTATTGTCAGGGTAGTAGGAGTATAAAATATACATCAAAAATATTTTTTAAACCTATTAATGACGAAGAAATTTGTTATAGGAGAATGTATATTGGAACCTATGCACAACCATATCCAAATAAGTATAATATAATTAGATATTCGAATGACACTTTATACATTATGGATGGAGGAATAAAAACCTCATTCTCCTCTAAAAATAATCAAGAAAAAATTTTTCTAATTTTTTCGGAAAGATCAAAAACAATAAGAAGTCTTAATACATCTACAACTTTATGCAATAATATTCAGTTTATAACAAAAAATTATATTAAAGAATTTCATGATAGTATAAATATATATAAACTTTACTATATCAGCAATATTGGACTATCCTTGTGGTACCTTGGTGTTGGAAAATATGCTGGAATTGTATTTTATGCTTATTATGACGGGAATTTAAATCACTTTTGTATCAAAGATTTCAGAAATAAGAAAAGAGAACCTAATTTAATTAAAAAATTTTTAAAGTATAGTGATGATCCATTAGTCATAAAATTATTTAGTAAACGTGGAAAATTTCCAAGTTACCGTTATTTTAAAACATCCGGCCGGACTAAATTAACACATCTATAATCAACATTCCAGGACGGCATCCGGGGTCCCCTTCCAGAGTCGGACCAGACTATAATACTAATAAACAGTCATTTAATAATAAAAAATTGCCTAATTTTTGACCTTAGAGGCTCATTTTTGGGCCTGTTTTTGGCCGTCTAAGAAAATATATTGAAATGCCCAGGGCAAATCGTTATTATCTGCAAGGGAATATCTGGCATATTACCCATCGTTGTCACAAAAAGGATTTTTTACTATGGCATCGTAGAGATCGCGCCACATGGCTTCATTGGTTATTTGAAGCAAAGAAGCGATTTGATATATCTGTATTGAACTATAATGTCACACGTAATCATGTGCACCTGCTTGTAAAAGACAAGGCAGGGGAAGAAAACATTTCAGACTTCATGCAATTGCTTCAGAGTCGTGTGGCGCAGGAATACAATACGAGAAAGAACCGCAAAGGCGCTTTCTGGGAAGATCGTTATCATGCTACGGCAATTGATTCGGATGTTTATCTGATGAATTGCATGACATACATTAATTTAAACATGGTGAGAGCAGGAGTTGTCAAAGATCCTGCTGAATGGAAAGAGTCAGGATATTCTGAAATTGAATTTCCGCGAAAGCGTTATGGAATCATTGATTTCAAAACGTTGTTGAAAGAACTTTGCATAGAAACAGTTGAAGAACTTCAAAAAAGCCAAAAGGACAGGATAAATGAATTATTGAGTAAACAGCAATTAAACAGAGAATCCAAATGGACCGAATCCCTTGCTGTTGGTTCCGAAGATTTTGTAGAAAGAGTAAAAGAACAATTAGATTTCAGAGCTAAATCAAGAAAAATTATCAAAACAGAGAATGATTATATACTTTCTGATTCAGAAATTCCTTACAGGGCCATTTTTGACCCCAAAAACGAGCCTCTAAGGCTAAAAAATGGCCAATAATAGAGGTTAAAATATTATAAATTAGGAATATAGTTTGGTCCGACCCCGTTTAAAAACCATGAATACATTAAATATTCGAATAATCGGTTTAATTTTTGTTTTGATATCTATCTTACTTATAATTTTTAGATTAAAAATTATAAAATTCATATATAATTTAAGGGGATTTACCCCAGATTATATGAGCAAAACAATAGAAATAAGACAAATATTAATAATATGCTATTTTTTCTTAATTGGGTTAGTGTTACTTTTAAAAAAGTTCTGATGATATAGTTAGTTCCGACCCCGTTTCACCAATTTATCAACCACTAGAATTTTTTATCTTTAAAAAATTTTGAATCACATCATTATGAAAAAAGCGGTTATTTATTACACATCAAAAACGGGTATAACTAAAAAACTTGGGGAAAATATAAAGGACTACCTGAATGAAAAAGGCATTTCAACTGAATTTCAATCAACAGATGAAATTTTAGAGACAAAGACAGAAGGAGCCGATTACGTTCTGCTGGGATGTTGGACGGGCGGCCTGATGCTTTTATTCCAGGGTCCTACTAAGAAATGGATAGGGTTTGCCAAAAAACTGCCTGAATTGGATCCTTCAAAAACAATATTGTTTACTACCTATAAGATCAGAACAGGCAGTATGTTCCGGAACATGAAAAAACATCTCAAAACCAAATCAATGGACTCTTCCTATACAGAAATCAAATCAAAAAACAGTACACTGGATGCCCATGCTAAAATCCTCCTGGATAAATTCATAACGAATTGATAATCGGTGTACCTTTTGGTAAAACCTTTAAAAATGACATCATCCAGGAGAAATTTTATCCGCAATGCCTCAGTTGCCGCAGCAGCAGGAATTGTTAGTTCTCCCGTTATTTTGGGAGCTGAACCAGAAGTGAGGCAAAAGTCAGTTAAAAGGAATAAAATCGGAGTTTCAACCTATTCTTTCTGGCAATTTAATGGTCCCAAAGAGAATTCTCCGATTGAGAAATGCATTGACCTGGCTGCAGAAATGGGTTTTGACGGCATTGAGTTTTTACTGATGCAGATGCAGAGCGAAGAAAACAGTTACCTTCAACATCTTAAGCGAAGGGCTTTCCATGCCGGTCTCGACATTATGGGCTTTTCAACGCACCAGGGTTTTGTGTACCCCGACAAACAAACAAGGGATGAGGAAGTAAAGAAAACAATACGCCAGATAGAATTGGCCTACATGCTGGGAATCCCTACCATGCGACTGAACACAGGCCGTTGGAATACAACCAAATCGTTTGACGACCTGATGGCAAACAAAGGAATCGAACCGATATTGGAAGGATATACCGTTGACCAGGGTTTTGATTGGGTAATTGATTCCATCGCACAATGTATACCCACGGCCGAAAAATGCGGTGTGGTTCTGGGTCTCGAAAATCATTGGGGGTTGGGCAGAACCGCGGAGGGAGTGCTTCGGATAGTAAATTCAATTAATTCTCCCTGGCTGCAGATTACGTCTGACACTGGTAATTTTCTAGAAAACCAGTATGAGCAGCTTGAAATGATGGCCCCGCAAACTTTTCTCATCCAGGCTAAAACCTATTACGGTGTCGGTAAATGGTACACCCTGGATATTGATTATAACCGGGTAGCTTCCATCTTCAGAAAAGCAGGGTACAATGGTTATGTTTCAATCGAATTTGAAGGGAACGAGAATCCGCTAACGGCAGTTCAGAAAAGTCTGGAAATGATCAGGAATGCGTTCACGTGGGAGGGTTAGTTGTTCTAATAAACTTCTTAAATCAAAAATCGGTGTTCGATATTCGGTGTTTCTTGTTCGAAGTTTGAAGTTTGATGTTCAGGGGACGGTTTGCCTGTGCTGGCAGATTGCTTCTGACCGTAGGAACCGGTCATCGCAATGACGCTTTGTTTATCGGTCCTCTCAATTCCAGTTATCAATCTTCAAATCCCCCGGATGGGGCCGGCCTTTGCCGGTTTCGACATATTCCCTTAAACTTAGAAGGAACACGGCCCATTTCATACTGCAATGGCCCGTAAATTCAACTTCCTCACGCCAGTTATTGTGATGGAATAGTATGATGGTCTGTCCGTCGGCTTCATACAATTCATAGGATATTTCGGTTCCAATCCATTCAGGCGGCCCTTCCCTGCAGATCCAGGTAACCTGTTTGCCGGGAATCAGTTCTTTAACTTCCATACTCATCTGTCCTTTTACTTCACCTGATGTTTCACGGAATGTGAAATTGATTTTTCCACCCACTTTTTCATCTCCGTCAACCATAACAGTCCACCAGCCTGCCAATCCCTCAATAGTTGCCAAAGCCCTGTAAACTTTATCAGCCGTTGCTTTAATTCCAATACGGTGAATAATATTTGCCATAGATGTTTTTTAAGGTAACAATTAGAGAGGGTATCAGGTTAAATTCTATCTTTCGGAAAATTAAACCGGCAACCTATGAAAAGAATTGTTTTTGCAGCTATTGTTCTGTTAACCTTTGCCTGCAGCCCGAAAAAGCAGGATGGATTCGTAATTAACGGAACTATTAAAGACCTTAAACAGAAAGAAGCCTACCTGGTGACTTATAAGGACGGGATGGCTGTCAAACTCGATTCCTCTTCGGTTGATACACTCAAGGGAACTTTTATACTGAAAGGAAAAGTTGAAACTCCCGACCTGATGTACATTACTTTTTCTGATGATTCCGAGATCGAATTATTTATTGAAAACAGCACGATAACCGTTACCGGCGACAGCGTTCAGAACGCCAGGATTACAGGATCCGTTTCAAATGATCTTTACACCTCTTATAAAGAAAAGCGTGACAGTGTCGAGCAATCATTCAAAAGCCAGGAGGCTGAATATGATTCTGTCCTGGTGAAGTACAAAGCTGCAAGGAAAGCCGGGAAAGATGCAGAGGCCAAATCATATTATGAACAGATGGCTAAGATTGAAGAAGCCCCGGAAGCAGCGATGAGGGAATTTAACCTGAACTTTATTAAGAATCATCCTTCTTCCTATGTGGCTCCTGCTGTTCTGTGGAACGAGCTTGCCTGGGGAATGGATGCTCCTGAAATGGAACCGCTTGTGAATGCATTTGATACAACAATAGGCAACTCAAGCTATATAACTCGTTTGAAAGACAGGATCGAAATCCTTAAAAAAGTTGCTGTAGGCAGTCAGGCTCCTGATTTTACAATGAACGACTCACTGGGTAATCCGCATACTTTATCCTCTTATTACGGAAAGGTTTTGCTTGTTGATTTCTGGGCGTCATGGTGTGGTCCCTGCAGGAGGGAGAATCCGAATATTGTTGCGGTATACAAACAATTTCATAAAAAAGGATTTGATATATTGGGTGTTTCATTTGATAAGAACAAAGCTTCATGGACCAAGGCCATCCTGGATGACAAACTAACCTGGAACCATGTATCGGATCTGCAGGGCTGGGGCAACGCGGCCGGAAAACTTTACGGCATCCGGTCAATTCCTTCAAATATGCTCCTCGATGAAAAAGGCACCATCATTGCAAAGAATTTGATGGGGGATGATCTGACCAATAAATTAAAGGAATTGCTGAAGTAGAGGCAACAGATGATAAAATATTGTATTTAATTAAAAGCGGAGGTTTTAGACCCCCGCTTTTTGTTTAATGGTCATGCTCTTTGGAAGGTATTACCTGTGCGGGTAGATTGCTTCTGACCGTAGGAACCGGTCATCGCAATGACGATATGATCAAAATTTCTACCTTTAGAAAATTTTGAACCGGGCTGAACCGTTTGAATAATGCCTGAGCGTCACCTCGATGTATACTAATTTCAATTCTTTACTAGCCCTGCTGATTTTTGGAGGATTGGTTTTACTTTCCTTCATTATCATCTCTAATCCGTTAAAAGTTAACCGGAAGGCAAATTTCTGGTTTGGCATTTTTATGCTGATCTGGGCCACATTCTGGCTTGAAGAAGTATTGTTCATGACCTTCAACACTTCATTAGGACAGTATTCATTATCCTTCCTGACTTTTGCAAGATTTTTGACTCCACTTGGTTATTATTTCAGTGTGTTGTTCTACACCAATCCGGCATATAAGTTCAGAAAGAGAGACCTGCTTTTTCTGATTCCTCCAATACTGGAGTTGGTTTTAATCGTATCGCATGAGGTTTTGAAATTTCCTGAACAGGCTTTCTATGAGAACATCCAAACCGGCATGATCCTATTGCACTGCTTGTTTTATGTGTTCGCTTCCTATTTACGAATCAGGAAACATCAGAAGCGTATTGAGCTTTTTTCTTCAAATACTGCCGAGATAAACCTAAACTGGCTCAAATACATCATTGTGCTTATTCTCTCCCTCTTTCTCACAGTAAGTCTCTACAACCTGATATTTGCCGGATCGGAGCTAAACGTGGTTATGAACCTGATCTTCCTGTTTGTAATTTTCAGCATTGCCTATTATTCGCTCAGGCAAAAGGAAATTTTTCCATTCAATGAAAATCAGACCAGGGATATTATATCACTGGATAATCCCGATGAAATAACAAAAAAGAAAATCGTTTCTGATCAGGAACTCATCCGGTATAAATCGGAATTAAACAAACTGATGAGTGAAAAGAAACCTTTTACCGACAGTGAGCTTAATCTTATAAAACTTGCAGGTTTATTAGATGTAACTCCTCACCAGTTATCCTATATAATTAATTCAGGTTTTAATGAGAATTTTTTCCAGTTCATCAATAAGTTCCGCGTTGAAAGGGCTAAACAGCTACTCACATCGAATAGTCTCAATAATTATTCAATAATGGGCATTGCTTTCGAATCAGGTTTTAATTCGAAAACTGCCTTCAACTTAACTTTTAAGAAAATTACCAATCTTACGCCTTCGGAATACAAACTGAAGAGTACCGGTTTATAAACACGAACATGTTTATTTTTTAACGTTCATAAAATCAAACTGATACATATTTTGTAAATAGCGTTCGGATTTATAAGGTCGAACCATTCCGGCCATTCTCCCAGATATTTTTGTGGCATATGTTTTAATCTCAATAAGCCATGAAAAATCAGGAATCAATGTTTGCAGTTATTACCGGGGCCAGCCAGGGCCTTGGAAAGGCTTTTGCCACTGAACTCGCAAGGCAGGGGAAAAATCTGATATTAGTCAGTTTGCCCGACCAAAATCTTCAGCAATTATCAGAAGAGCTGGCAGAACAGTATCAAGTAAAGGCGGTTTGTTACCAAACCGATCTGACGAATGATAAAAATGTAAGGTTACTGGCCTTATGGATAAACAACAATTTTGATGTGAATTTACTGATCAATAATGCCGGTATAGGCGGAACACATAAATTCAGGGATGTTGGGGTGGGCTATATCAACAACATTATACAGGTTAATGTAATGGCCACTGCTGTTCTTACCCACCAGTTACTGCCCAATCTGATGCGACAGAATCAATCGTATATTCTAAATGTATCAAGTCTGGCAGCATTTTCGCCTGTTGGAAACAAGACAGTGTACCCGGCCACAAAGGCATTTGTACATTCGTTCACCCGTGGTCTTTATGCTGAACTAAAAAATACAAATGTTTTTGTAAGCGTTGTGAATCCCGGCGCCATGGATACCAATGATGAAATAAGAGCACGTATTAAAGCCCAGGGAATATTAGGTAAATTCTCCCTCTCCAAACCGGAAGTTGTGGCAAAAAAAGCGATCAGCCAACTTTTCAGAAAAGATACTGTCATTATTATTAATCCACTGAGTTGGTTGGTATTGAATCTTGTTCCTGTATGGATTAAATTGCCGTTAATGACGAGGGCAGTGGAAAGGGAACTCAGGTGTGTTCACGCTTAATATTACAGGAATGAAGACCATTTTCATAACCGGCGCAACCGGATTGTTGGGTACAAACCTGATCCTGGAATTGCTCGCACACGAATTCAATATCAAAGCGCTTCTTCGTAATCCATCGCGGTTTGTATTGCCTCCTCACAGGAACCTGGAACTTATTCAGGGTAGCTTATTTGATGATCTGACCCAAATCATTAGCAACTGCGATGTGGTAATACATGTTGCAGCCGAAACCAGGCAGGATCTCAGCCGGTATGAAGAATATCATAAAATTAACTGCAATGCCACCGTTCAGTTGTTCAATACGGCACGACTTTGTAATGTAAAGAAGTTCGTGTTTGTAAGTACTGCAAATACTATTGGATTTGGTTCAGCGGATGTTGGCGGTACGGAACAAGACCCGATTACATATCCTTTCAGCGGTTCAAATTATGCCAAAAGCAAACAGGAAGCAGAAGACTATCTTTTAGCCAATAAAGAGGCAATTGAAGTTATGATAATCAATCCGACTTTTATGCTGGGCGAACATGATACGAAACCCAGTTCCGGTAAGATTATTTTAATGGGATGGAAAAAGAAGATCCTGTTTTATCCGCCGGGAGGCAAGAATTTCGTACATGTTAAAGATGTGGCAAAGGGAATTATTTCATCCCTTGTAAATGGTAAAAATGGTGAAAGATACCTGCTGGCAAATGAAAATCTCACATATTACGAATTCTTTAAAAGGCTGAACAGGCTTACTAATCAGAATCCGTTGATGATTAAAGTACCACGGGCGGTACTGATTTTTACCGGATTTATCGGCGATCTTCTTAAGCAAGCGGGGTTTAAGACATCCTTAAACTCAACGAATATGCGGATCTTATGTATCCATAATTTTTATTCCAATCAAAAATCCCGAAGGGAACTTGAAATTGAATACACTTCCTGTGATGAAGCCATAATGGATTCAGTCAGGTATTTTCAACATAAAGGATTGATCCGTTGAACCTTTCCGATCACAGGAAATTCATTATTAAAATATTAAGATAATCATGAGACTCACAATATGTATAATACTATTACTGATAGTATCAGTATTACAGGGTAAAAGCAATGACCCGGGACCAAAGTTTACAGTAATTAAAGAATCAAAGGGAGTTACCCTTTCATCACGGTGGAGAACCACTTCTTCGAACAGCAAAACAAGGGAATTAAAAGCAGAGTTTTATGTCTCGGCAAATCCTGAGGTGGTATTAGCCCTGATCAAAAACGCCGGTATGGCAAAAAATTGGATGAAAAACCTTTCAGAATACTCTATTGTAAAACTCGAATCAGAAAACAGCTGGTATGCCTATATCCAGTATAATATACCATGGCCTTTGAACAACCAGGATTGTATAATCCGGTACAATTATATCCGTAGTAAAGACGGAAAGAACTATGAATTGAATCTGCAAGGGTATCCATCCTATCTCCCCCGCAGAGAGGGAGTCGAACGAATATCTCATATGGTCGGGAGCTGGAAATTATCGAAGGGCTCTGGTTCGGACTGCAGGGTGGAATACACTGTTTATTCAGAGCAGAAACCGGTTTTTCCGCGATGGGCAACGGATCCGCTAATTCAAAAGAATCTCATTGACACCATGGCTTCAATGAGAGAACTTTCCGAGGAAATGATGAATAAATAATAGCATTTCAATGAAAACAATATATAAAGTCCGGCAGAAGCTGCAATCAATAAAAGCTTCACCTGATGAAATTTCAAAGGGGTATGCCCTGGGTGTCTTTTTGGGAACCACCCCGTTTATTGGCACCAAGGTATTCATTGCACTGGGTCTGACCTATTTTCTGAAGTGGAGCAAAGTGGCGTCCGTTATTGGTGTATATCATATTAACCTGTTTACCGCACCCTTTTTCTACAGCATGGCATTTTTGGTTGGGAAGCAGGTAACCGGCACGGAGCTTCATTTGGCGGTTGACCGGGCCATGACGTTCTCAGGGTTTTTATCAGGTATCCTCGGAAATTGGGAAATATTGCTGGCACTGGCAACCGGTGGGTTAATTCTAGGTATTCCCCTGGCCATTGTCGCCTATTTTATGAGCAGGATGATGTTTATGCGGGTGAAATAACTTTTTTCTTATCTTTCGGGTACCCAATAATAAACCTTTTGTTATGATACCTGGAAAAGCAACTTTGTCTTCAAAAGCCATTGCGGCTTTATTCATTTCTTTATCTTTTATTTCTTCTTCCAAAGCGCAAACTCTGCTTCAAACTTTCAGCGAACCTAACACTAATTGCGTAACGTCAGAGTTCGGAAGATCGGTAAGCATTGCCGGTGATGTGAATCATGACGGATATGACGATATGATTGTCGGTGCCCCAAATTATAATGGTCTAAGAGGTTGCGCTTACCTTTTTTACGGCGGAGAAAACGCCGATACAGTATATGATGTCCTTTTTATCGGACAAACCCATGATTCTCAATTTGGTTCTAAAGTTTCAGGAGCGGGAGACGTGAATAATGACGGCTACGATGACATAATGGTCTCCGCATATATGGAATCCGATATAAGTGGTGCTGTTTATATCTATTACGGTGGTAATCCGATGGATGCCAACCCGGATGTCATTATCAGGGGTAATCATATGATCGGTTTTACCGGATATTCGATAGCTGCGCTGGGTGATCTGAATAAAGACGGATTTGACGATATTATTGTGGGTGAAAAATCAGGGCAATATGATATATACGGGTTTGGAAAAGCCCAGGTTTTTTACGGTGGAAGTAACATGGACAACAGTCCCGATATAACTTTTTACGGCCAGGGAAATATAGAACTATTTGGAGGTAGTGTGGCATCTGCAGGAGATGTTAATAGTGATGGTTTCACTGACATAATAGTTGGGGCTATAGGTGAGGGCCTTCCTAAAGCTTATATTTATTTCGGAGGAGAAAATATGGACAATAAAGCCGATATAATAATTAACGGAGCCGAATGTATTAAAGGATTTGCAACATCTCTTTCCTCAGCCGGAGATGTGAACCATGACGGATATGATGACATAATAATTGGTTACTATATTGGTACGAAAGATATAAAAGGAAAGGCATACATTTATTTTGGGGGTGATAGTATGGACAACACTCCTGATATAACCTTAACCTCTCCTGTGTCTTCTAGTTCGTTTGGTTTTGATGTTGCCGGTGGTACAGATCTTGACAAGGATGGCTATGACGATGTTATCGTAGGGTGTTTTTATTATCCATACTATTCAACCTCCAAAAGTTATGTATATGTTTATAAAGGAGGGGCAGAAATGGACTCTGAACCCGATTTAATTCTTGAGAATCAAAAAGGTTTTGAGGATTTCGGTTTTTCGGTATCCATGAGCGGCGATGTGAATAACGACGGAACCAATGACATATTGGTTGGATCGAGATTTGGCTATATAAATGGATCCGGTGCATTTTTATATTTTGCAGGCAGCGAATTGGATAGTATTTCTGATTACACTTTTAGGGATGCCCCGGGAGGCAATTACTCCGGTTATGTAGTTTCTCCTGCCGGCGATATGAATGGTGACGGGTATGATGATTTTTTGATGTCAGCCCAATACTACAACAACTCAAAAGGCAGGGTCTATTTGTACTTGGGAGGTAATGAGATCGATAACCAGGCCGATGTTTTGTTTAATGCGCCGGTTTCCGTTTCAAATTTTGGAAATTCTGTTTCGGCTGCCGGTGACTGTAACCAGGATGGTTTTGATGATATAATCATTTGTGGGTCAAAAGCATCCTATATTTATTTCGGTGGAAATATAATAGACAATACTCCTGATGTTGTTTTACCAGGAACATACCAGTACAAAAGTGTTATTTCAGCCGGCGATTTTAACCATGATGGTTTTGATGATGTCATTGTTGGGTTGAATAATAATACAACAAGTGGGGGCGATTGTAAAGTTTATTATGGAGGCAGCCCAATGGATAATGCGGCCGATTTGACATTGAGCGGAAATTATACTCACACAGATGGTAAATCGGTTTCTTCAGGCGATATTAATCATGACGGCTATTCAGATCTTATTATTACTACTGAAATTTTTATTAATCAGAATAAAGCCGATCAAATTTTGGTCTTTCTGGGAGGAGATGAGCCTGACGGCATACCGGATTTTGCACTTCAAACTGGCAGCCCTACTACGGAATTCAAAACCAATAGTATGGCCATTGTTGATTTTAATCATGATGGTTTTGATGATATCCTTGTGGGTGCTCCTTTAAGTGCAAATGGAACAGGCAAAGCTTATCTTTTCTTTGGTGGTGATGTAATAAGCACTTCGCCTGATTTAGTATTTGAAGGGAAAGGTGAGGGCGATAATTTCGGAATGTCAGTTAGTTCCACCGGAGATTTAAACAATGACGGCATTGATGATATAATAATTGGTGGCGCTTACATTGATTCTTATAAAGGAAGCGCTTACATTTATTTCGGAGGCGTTCAACCGGATACTACGGCTGATATTGAATTAAAAGGTGAAGATTTTCTTACCGACTTCGGTTACTCAGTTTGTTCGCCGGGCGATATGAATTTTGACGGCTATCCTGAAATTGCAGTTGGTTCACCACGAAGATTATCCAATGGAGTCACATACCTTTATGATTTCCATACAGCCAAAAAGGAACAGGTAATATCTTTTGATGCTCCGGAAACCTTAACTTACGGTAAAACACCCTTTGCTTTAACCGCCTCCTCTAATTCAGGATTGCCTGTTATATATACCGTTTCCGATAATGCTTCGGCCCTTATTAATGATAATACGATTACAATTCTTGGAGCCGGACCTCTTACCATTACAGCCCATCAGCCGGGTAACCTGGTGTATAACCCCGCTCCTGATATATCCAGGAACCTTGAAATTTCCAAGGCGGACCTTGAAATTTCAGCAAAGGATACAAGTAAAACAGAGGGCTCTGTGAATCCTCAACTTTTGATGATTTATAATGGTTTTGTAAATAGTGACAATGCTGATGACATTGATGTACTTCCGGCCATTACCACAGAAGCAACAACCGGCAGTCCTGTCGGAACATATCCTATCACATTGACAGGCGGTACTGATAATAACTACAACCTTGTTTTGATTGACGGAACATTAACCGTTAAGGAGTTTACAGGTATTGACCGAATAGAAATGGATGGCATGCTTTATCCAAATCCTGCTCACCGGTACGTAATTATTCCGGCTGATAATTCCGATTGTGAATTTTCGATTTACAACATTATGGGTAAAATTGTACTGAAGCAAACTTTAAAAGAAAACAGGATTGATATTTCAGGTTTGGATGCAGGATGCTATTTATTGGAAATAAGTGGCAGGAGGTATAAGTTTATAAAAGACTAATTTAAGAAGTATTAAAAAAGCGGAGGGTTGGCCTCCGCTTTTTGTTTACTTACAGTTTAATCGTTCCCCAGCCTTCCCTGTATTCGCGTTTGACAAACTGGTTGGCGGGTTCAAAGTTGGTGATCTTCATGTTCTCACCATCCCACTTGAATGATTTGTAGCGGGCGGGATATATGAATCCTTCCATTTCACCGTAAGTCGGGTCTTTTCTTGTAATCTTCTCACGGATATTGAAACTGCGAAGGATCAGGTTGCCCATCAGCACGGTTTCGGTAAGCGGACCGGCATAACCTACGAATGGTGAGTCAACCTCCATATTACCATAACCTGCAATGCAGGCATCAATCCACTGCCACCAGTGGCCATCCATATCGCCTTCCACACGGGGATATTTTTTAGGCACATTCACTTCCTTTGTTTTTTCAACCGGAAGCAGGATCGGGTTCCTTCCACCCCATCCGCATGCTGCCTTTCCCTTGGTACCTATGAACAACGTAGCACCTTCATAATCGTTAAGTCCCGGCCAGTCGCCCATTACATCATTCATATTAAGGCTCGGATCAATCTCATAGGGCCGTTCGGGCGTGATCCCGCCGTCCATCCAATACAGATCCAGGTCCTTACCGCTTTTCAATTTATACCTGAAACGTACCGAACTTGAAACAGGTCCGCTCTCAGGGTACTGTGCTTCGCTGAAAATGCCATCATACACCGTGCTGGCGCTGCAGGACACTTCGGTCGGGTAACCCAGTTCAAGCAGTTTGAAAGGAGGTCCCATGATATGACAACCCATATCGCCGAGCGCTCCCGTACCGAACTGCCACCATCCGCGCCAGTTAAAGGGCACAAGGTTGTCGATATAGTCGGTATACTGAGCTGTTCCCAGCCATAAATCCCATTTCAGTTCTTTTGGAACCGGCGGGCGGTCCTTCGGCCAGGGAATTCCCTGAGGCCATACGGGACGGTCGGTCCAGCAATACACCTTTTCAATTTCGCCAAGAATGCCAGCTTCGATCCATTCACGCAGGGTTCTCATGCCGTCGCATGAAGCGCCCTGGTCGCCCATCTGGGTTACCACTTTGTATTTCTCGGCAGCCTGAGTCAGAATGCGGGCCTCATAAATATCATGAGTCAGTGGTTTCTGCAGGTATAAGTGCTTTTTCAGCTGCATGGCGCTCAATCCCACAATCGCATGGTTATGGTCGGGGATAGCCACAGAAACCGCATCAAAGTGAGCACTTTCCTTATCGAACATTTCCCTCCAGTCGTGATAAAATTTGGCTTTCGGATATTCCTTAATCCTCGGGGCAGCCATCCTGTCGTCCACATCGCACAGGAAAGCGATTTCAGCGTTTTTCTTGGGAGCAATGTTGTAATGCCGGATATCGTCGGCACCTTCACCGCCGCAACCCACAGCAGCAATGAGCAGTTTATCACTTGGAGCAACATGGCCCAGTCCGCTTACTGTAAAGCTGGGCACGATTGTAAAAGCAGCGGTTGCTGAGGCCGCTGTTTTTACAAAATTACGTCTCGATATGTTTGTTTTCATATCTTATTTTTTTGGATTCTTCATAA
The DNA here is from genome assembly GCA_035299085.1 of Bacteroidales bacterium. Lineage (NCBI taxonomy): Bacteria > Pseudomonadati > Bacteroidota > Bacteroidia > Bacteroidales > Bacteroidales bacterium. The sequence goes on from DATGXG010000057.1 coordinate 137,647, forward strand.
GAGGCTTCCAGGCAATTTCCTTAAAGAAGACAACATCCTTCTCTCCGTGGTTCTGAATGCCAAAATAGCCGGAGTCAGGCCTTGGTCCGTGGAACGGTTCGAAATCGAATTTACGTTCGGGAACAGAATCACCTTCGGTAAAATCGGTTACCAGGCTGTCGTTAACCACTACGATTGTCCTTGGACCGTCGAGTGTGATCTCATAAGTATTCCATTCGGGACCGGGTTTACCGGGCCTTGATTTCGGCCATGTAAGAGAATACAAACCTCCTGTATAGTGGTAATAATCTTCTTGTGATAACTCAGGTTTATTATCAATCTGTACTTCATATCCATAATAAACAGGCATCCAGGCCTCATATGGTTTGATGGGAATCCTGATAAATACTCCTGAATTGCTGTTCTCATCGCGCATCCTGAAAACCACTTTTAATTTGCAGTTTCCGAATTTCTGGCCTTCCCAAAAAAGCAGACCCATCCCGCCTTTTGATTTGATCAGACCGTCTTCAACATAGTGTTCGCCATCTCCGACGTGCTTCCAGCCTGTGAGGTCCTTACCGTTGAACAGCTGGCGCCAGTTTGTATCCACATTGGCTGATACCGAATCAGTTTTAGCAGGAGTTTCAGCTTTTTTACCACATGAAGTGACCATGGCTGAAAGCAGGAACAGGCAGGCCGCATACAAAAAGAATTTTTTCATAGCTTTTTTATTATATCACGTTAGTTAATTGGTTAAACGATCTTCATATTTACAGGGTCCCAGTTGATCACCTTCTTCTGGAAATAGCTGTCGTTGCAGGCAAGTGTGGGAGCAGCAGCACGGAAGGCAAATTCCGGTCCTTCAACAACAGGTTTGTTTTCCCTCACTCCATCGAAGAAATTGACAAAATGCTCGTAATGTTCATCATAATTTTCAGGGGCTTCGTATTTCACACCCGGTACTTCCGGCTGAGCCTGATCCTGCTGTGACCATTTTTCATTGTATCTCTTCATCAGTTCGTCCTGCATTGCCTGCGGATAAGTATGAAGGGCGTCCCAGCCCCCGATACCCGGTGCTTTCGGCATAATGCTTTTTGTAAGCGCAAACCCGTTGTCGAGCATATCCATGACGCCTTCACTTCCGATGAAGCGTGTAACGCCTTTTTCGCCCTGGCCGCTTACAAAATTCACTCTCAGCATTACCTGGAATGCAGGATGTTCTTTTGTTTGCGGGTATTCCATAAGAGCGGTCATGATATCGGGTACATCCCTGCCGTCTTTCCAGTAGTTCAGCTGACCGTTTGCAAAAATCTTAACAGGTCCCATCGAATCGGTGATCAGGTGAATACCTGAAAGCAGGTGAACAAAAAGGTCGCCGGCCACGCCTGTTCCGAAATCCTTATAATTTCTCCACCAGAAGAATTTCTTGGGATCCCAGGGCATTTTTTCCACTCCGCGGATGTAGGCATCCCAATCTACAGTCTGGGGTGAACCATCGGTAGGCATTGTGTATTCCCATGCACCCAATGCGCTTTGCCTGTCGTAGAAAGCCTCTATACAGTTGAGCTGGCCAATGGCTCCGGCTTTATACTGCTTTTTACCTTCGGCCCATACGATGCTGCTAACACGCTGACTGCCCACCTGCATCGTTTTTCCTGATTTTTTCCAGGCTTCGATAACCGGTAAGCCTTCACTGATTTTCTGAACTACGGGTTTTTCGCAATAAACGGGTTTGCCGGCGTTCAATGCTTCGGTTGTAATACGGGCATGCCAGTTATCACTGGTTGCAATAATTATGGCGTCAATATCTTTGCGCGTGAGCAGTTCACGGTAATCTCGGGTTGTGAAAACGTCTTTTCCATATTGTTCCTTAGCCCTTTCGAGACGGCCGTTATATAAGTCACAGGCTGCAACAAGCTTAACGCCCGGTACTTTAATCGCTGAATCCGTGTCGGCATGACCCATGATTCCCATTCCAATCGTGGCAACCTGAATGTTGTCGTTTGATGAAATCCTTTTCCTGTAAGGGATAACCCTTTTCTCCATCCTGTTTTCACTTGCCAGTGAATTAATCGAGCCAGCTGCAAGTAATAATGAGGAACTTCCCAGCTGCCTGATGAATGTTCTGCGTGACGGTTTTACTTTCATAGAATTAGTTTGACGTTTAATTGTTATCTTTATAGAGTATTAAGACCTCTTAAATTTAATACAATCCGATTATTAAAACACCGGATATTTATCAATTTTAGAAGGTTCTGTTAACTGTTTTATAAAATGGAAATTTTTCTCATCGTTGTTATCCTGGTTTTGGCAATTGTTATTCTTTTTCTTCAGTTGGTTTATGGTCCCCGTACCATTGAAAAATCAATCACTTCACGGCTTGAAGAGCTTGAAAAGAGCAACAGCAATCTCGAAGCCGCACTGCGTGAAGAGGTAAGGGCAAACAGGCAGGAACTCACCGTAACCCTTACCACGTTTCAGACTTCTTTTCTTGAAGCCCTGAATTCAATTTCGAAAACACAACTTGATCAGCTTAAGCTCATTCATGATACAAACCGTTCCGAACTGGCGAGGAGCCTGCAAACTTTCCAGGAATCCTTCGACCGGAATGTGGCTTCCTTTAATAATCTTCAGAAAGAGAAGTTCAGTTCACTAGAAAGCAGGCAAAATGACCTGATCGCAGATACAGCAAAGAAGCTGGAGCAGATGCGGGAGACGGTAGATGAGAAACTGCAGAAGACACTCAATGAAAGGCTGGGACAATCGTTTGAACTGGTAAGCAAGCAGCTCGAAAGTGTGCAGAAAGGACTTGGCGAAATGCAGAATCTTGCCCAGGATGTGGGTGGACTTAAGAAAGTGCTCAGCAATGTGAAAATGCGGGGCGGTTTGGGCGAAGTGCAGCTTGAAATGCTGCTGGAGCAGATTCTTGCTCCGGAACAGTATGATTCGAATGTGAAAACAAAGGCCGGATCCTCTGACCTTGTTGAATTTGCCATTCGCCTGCCGGGCAAAGATGACGACAGGGGCGTGGTATACCTGCCGATTGATGCCAAATTCCCGCAGGATGCCTACCATCACCTTGTCGATATGTATGAACTGGGCGATCCGGAACTGATTGAAACGGCAAGCAAAACCCTAGACAATGCCATAAAACGAATGGCAAAGGATATACAGGAAAAATATATTGATCCTCCCAACACAACTGAATTTGGTATTATGTTTCTCCCTTTTGAAGGGTTGTATGCTGAAGTAATAAGGCGCACCAACCTTATGGAGCAGTTGCAGCGTGATTACAGGATTATGGTAACCGGGCCAACCACGCTGGCGGCCATACTCAACAGTCTGCAGATGGGATTCAAAACACTTGCCATTCAGAAAAGAAGCGGTGAAGTATGGAAGGTGCTGGGTGCCATTAAAACCGAATTTGAGAAATTCGGAGGTATGCTGGAAAAGGCACAGAAGAACCTGCACACGGCATCAAATCAGCTTGATGAACTCGTGGGAAAACGCACAAAAGCCATTCAGCGAAGACTCAGGGATGTTGAATCGTTGCCCCAGGCAGAAGCTACAGGCTTCCTGCCTCTGACCGATGCGGACCTGGAACCTGATGAAGAAGAGCATATCGAAAATTAAACAAGAACAACTTACAGGTGTTTTTAAACCATGAATGTGATTAAGAAAGAATTTCTTGAAGCCAAAACCATACTGGAATCATTCCTTGCCGAGGACTCGAATTTTGAAAAAATCGAATCTGCAGGCAGAATTATGGTGGATGCCCTGAAATCGGGAAAGAAACTTATTTCATGCGGAAACGGCGGGTCGATGAGTGATGCCATGCATTTCGCGGAAGAACTATCCGGGCAGTTCCGTGACAGGAGAAAGGCTCTTGCAGCCATTTCAATTTCGGACCCTTCACATTTAACCTGTGCCGGCAACGATTTTGGTTTTGAACATATCTTCTCCCGGTTTATTGAGGCCATGGGCTTTCAGGGCGACGTACTCCTTGCCATCAGCACCAGCGGAAACAGTGCAAACGTGGTGAATGCAGCGCTGACTGCCAAAGAGAAAGGCATGAAAGTTGTTGCGCTCACAGGTAAACAGGGTGGTAAACTGGCCGGCATTGCGGATGTTGAAGTCAGGGCACCCCAATCGACATACTCCGACAGAACACAAGAGATTCACATAAAAATTATTCATTCCCTGATTCACTATATTGAACTGAATATCTGAAACCGGGTGCTATGAAGGGGATTCAATTTATTTTCACCCTGATTCTGCATTTTATCTTTTTTATGGCATTAACCTTACCGGTTTCTGCGCAACAAAATAATACATTGTTTTTTATGCATAATTTGCCTGAGGCGAATTATGTAAACCCGGCAGTTCAGATTAACTGCGGCATATTCCTCGGATTACCCGTTGTTTCATCATTCCATTTCAATTATGCCAATAGCGGTTTTCCTGCAGGGAAAATAGTAACTATTTATACAGATAATACCTTTTCCCGCCGAACGGAAATGAGCACCAGCGGGATGATGCCTAAGAATTATCTGCTTACCGAATTACATTCCGTTCTATTGGCCGTCGGAGTGAAAAGAAACGACTTCTACTATTCTTTCACGATCACTGAAAAAAACAACGGTGAAATAATTTACACCCCTGATTTCATTGAATTTTTCCTGAGGGGCAGTCAGAATTTCGAAGGACAACAGATCCAGCTCGACGGATTGCGGTTCACAATGGATCATTTGCGCGAATATGCACTGGGGATTTCACATAAGTACAATACCAGGCTGACATTCGGGTTGAAATTCAAGGTACTTTTCGGCAAATTCAATTTCACAACAGGAAGCAGTAACCTGGGAATTTCGGTTGAACCCACAACCCGGAACCTGCTGTTCGATTTAGGAGCCGGTTACAACAGCTCTTTGCCTTATGGCCTTGTACAAACGGCGCCCGGTGTTTATGACTGGCAGGAAATATACCCGGAGTCATGGTTTAAACGCATGATGAATATGAATAATCCGGGCCTCGCACTCGATATGGGTTTTATTTACAAATATTCTGATGATTGGAGTTTTTCAGGAAGCTTATTGGATCTTGGTTTTTTGTGGTACAGATCAAACCTGAATACCTATTCGATTAACGGATCTGACCTGTATACCGGGCAATTCGGATTAAACAGATGGGATAACCGGTATTTCAGACCTATGTTCAATGAATGGAATACAAATATGAATGCCCGCCTAACAGCCGAAAGCTATACTTACTTTTTAAGACCCAGGCTATATTTGGGTGCGAGCCGCAAATTGAATGACAGGTACGATATAAATTTCCTGCTTTATAACCGGTTGTTGCCGTCGAAGCTTCAGACAGGAGCAACAGTTTCAGTACTGACAAGGGCTGATAAGGCATTCCGAACAAGTTTGAGCTGGTCGTATATGAATCACAGTCCCTTAAACCTGGGTTTGGGTTTTTCTTATGGCCGCAGGCCTGTGCAGATCTATTTTATAACCGACAACCTGGTTGGATTCATTGTGCCGTTAAGTGTAAAAAATATAAATGCCCGGTTCGGTCTCAATATTAACCTGGGGTGTAAAAACGACTTCGATATCAATGATTGCGGCTGCAGCTGGATGCGAAATGAGAGCAGCCGGAGGGAAAGGAAGAGGGAGATGAGGAAATAGTAGTCACCAGTCACCAGTCACCAGTCACCAATCACTTAAATCCCTATTGACTTTTATTTCAATAATTTGTAATTTGTGTTTGCTTTTCATTCATTCCATTCTTAACTAATCCTAAAAAACTATGAAAAAAACATTCCTTTTCCTGTTTGTGGCTGCTCTTGTATTGGGATCATGCCAGACCAAACCTGAAGTCAAACCGGTGGATACTGCCGCAGAAAAAGCAAAGCTGGATTCATTATTTACAATATTCAACAACTCATTCAACCAAAAGGATGTCACTACAATTGCCGGAAATTTGTCTGAAAACCTGGCTGCATGGGGTACGGATCCCTCAGAATTTTGGCCTAAGAAAAATTTAGTGGATGAATGGACTAAAATGTTTGCTGACACAGCTGTTCATATTAACTATACTGTTGAAAAACGTGAAATCAATGTAGCACCGGATGGAAACTCTGCAATGGTTGTTGAACAATACGTCATGCCATCAGTAAGCAAGAAATTATGGATACGAACCATTTATCATACTATTAAAGCGGACAATAAATGGATGATTGATTTCATCAGCTGGAATTTTCTTACGAAAAATGAAGATGTTGCAGTGGTTGATAAAGCGCTGGCAGTGCCGATGGCAAAGAAATAGAGCATAAAAAGATCGTCATTGCGAACCCCGGTTCCTCCGGGGTGAAGCAATCTGCCGGCACGGGCACACCATTACAAAGAGCGGAGATGTAAGTGTCTCCGCTTTTTTATTTTAATATTTTTGTCTTTAATAGTTCAAAACCGTAAATTTATCTCTTGTAAGCTCCTCAAGGTAATTAAGAATGTCATGCAGAGCGGAACTTGTCCGATGAAATCGGGAGTCGAAGCATAAGAAGTAGGTTGTTGAAATGGTGTTGAGTTAGGCAGAGAAGGAGCTATTCAAACGGCTAATCATAAAGCCACATATTACATGCTTGTAAAAACATACGGTGGAGCGGTGTATGGAGTTAATGCCGCGGTGATAACCATGGAAGTCAACATTATCCAGGGCGCCAGCTTCTTCCTTGTCGGGTTGCCTGACAGTGCCGTTAAGGAAAGCCAGTTCCGGATTGAATCCACCCTCAAATCATGCGAATTCCGTATGCCGGGCCGTAAGATCATTATCAATATGGCACCGGCCGATCTGAAGAAGGAAGGGTCTGCCTATGATCTTCCCCTCGCAATAGGCATTCTGGCTGCCAGCGAGCAAATTGAATGTCCCGACCTTGAAAAGTATATTATCATGGGTGAGCTGTCACTTGATGGCGGCATTAAACCTATTAAAGGAGTGTTGCCCATTGCCATTGAGGCCCGGCGCCAGGGTTATAAGGGATTCATTCTTCCGGCCCACAATGCCCGTGAAGCAGCTGTTGTAAATAACCTGGACGTCATAGGTGTGGAACATTTCAAACAGGCGGTTGAGTTTCTTACGGGGCAAACCGAGATTGAACCAACCGTAGTGGATACACGAAATGAATTCATCAACAATATCAACGATTACGATGAGGACTTCTTTGATGTAAAAGGCCAGGAAAATGTAAAGCGGGCACTTGAAATCGCTGCGGCCGGTTCGCATAATCTCCTGATGATCGGCCCTCCGGGCTCAGGAAAGACTATGCTGGCAAAACGGATTCCTACGATCCTGCCGCCTCTTTCACTTAACGAAGCCCTCGAAACGACGAAAATACATTCGGTGGCCGGCAAAATGGGAAAGGATGCTTCGCTGATGACGTGCAGGCCTTTCCGGTCGCCACACCACACAATTTCCGACGTAACATACTTAAATTAATTGGCGTATATTTGCATTGAATATCAATATTTCAATGCAATGAAAACAATCAATGTATGCATGTATACCAGGGTCAGCCGTGATATCATGGACTACAACCGGCAGATTTCGGACATCAAAGATCATTGTCAAAAGCACAATTACAATATTGTCAAGGAATTTAGCGAAAAAGAGACCGGACGCAATCGCGAAAGAAAGATGTTGACGGAGCTTCTGGAATACTGCAAAGAAAACAGGAATGACATATCCTTCGTGCTTGTTTCAGAACTATCCCGTTTGGGAAGGACGGGGCAGGTGATTTTCACCATAGAGACGCTCAATGAATACAAAATCGGGTTGATATCATTGAAGGAGACCCTGAAAACCCTCAACGACGACAGGACAGTCAATTATACAAGCGGGCTTGTGATGTCGATCCTTTCGAGCATCAATAGTTACGAACTTGAAACAACAAAGTACCGGAGTAAATCCGGACTGATGTACAGTGCAAAGCAGGGGAACTGGACAGGCGGCAAAATGCTGCCCTATGGTTATATGAGAGAACCTGACGGCAAAAAACTGGTCATTAACCCTGAAGAAAAACCGGTTATTGAAGATATTTTCAGATTGTATTGCGAAGGCAATGGCACTCAAAAAATTGCCGCCTATCTAAATGCAAAAAGCGTCCCGACCCGCACGGGAGTGAGGTGGCGTGACAAGGTTGTTTATGATATTATAATGAATCCGTTGTATTATGGTCAACGACTTTATTACAAGGATCGTAAAGAGAGCAAGAATAAAAACAAACCCGAACGCAAAGGGCAGTCGTTTTTCATTCCAGCACCCGCCATTATCAGCGAGGAAACATACAAACAAGCCAATAAGATAAGAGCAAGCAATTACAACAAGGCGGGTATAAATAGAACATACGATTACTTATTGGATGAAAGGCTCATCACGTGCGGGGTTTGCGGAAAATCCTATTTTGCACACCGGCGTGAGGATTTGCGAGACAATGCCTATAAATGCATCAGCATACGTTATCAGGAGAATTGCGGGAACACTTCAATAAACATCAACAAATTGGAATTCGCCGTTCAGTATGTCTTCCTGCGGGATATGTACAAACTCCTGAAATTCGACGAATCAAAAAATGACAAAAATTTATCAGATATTAAAACATTGAAAGCCGAATTGAAAAAGATTGAAAACAGGCGTAACAAACTGGTCGAATTATACACATTTGAAAAGATAGACATGCAACAGTTTGACAAGGATTCAGACGCCTTGAAAACGGAAGAAAACAGGATAAATCAATTGATCGCCGAGGCACAAAGCAAGATTGTAAACGTGAAAAGCATCAGTTTCGGGGCGTTGTATGAAATGAAGGATGGTAAATATGAAATCAATAAACCGGTTGTCTCAAAAGAACAGATTAGGCAGGTTGTTAAACAGATTGTAATAAATAAAGACCCGAAAATATTGACAACAAACCGGCAGGACAAAACCGTCAAAGTTGATATTATAAGCGTCACCAATCAGACGGTGACCATTTACTTGTCCCAACGTGCGGATTTTTTCCTGTACAATGGCAAGAAGGTGAAATATCCCGGTAAAAATGCGAAATAGATTAGTTCCAAAGGAGTTAATCAACAGGGGTGGCATCTATGTGCAACTCTTTTTTCATCTTGTTAAAATTCTTCGTCATTAGGATCGGTGATCAATCCCAACTCATCATTATATTCTGCAACTTCGGATACAACAAACTCCTGACCATCCTTGCATTTGACAATTTTGTAACCCTTCAGCACTGTGATAACAGGGCAGGGAACCAACAAATCCGAAACATATTCGGAATTCATTCCGCTGACTTTTAGGGAATCGCCTATTGTCAACACTTCAATGCAATGTCCGGACCCTGCTTCATAAACATAATAACGTTCAAGAATATCCGGCAGGTGGGTGTGATATTTTTTCATATTGCTTATTTTTATGCTGATACGCCAAAAAAAACGGCATTGTTACAACAAGTATTGACCGGCGTATCATGACTGTTGACAATGGATTTGAAAAATTTGCCTAACAGATTTGCTTAGACAATTTATGATGTCAATGTTGTTGAAAAAAAGTTGAAAAAATAGCAATGAATCTTTCGCTCATTATCGGTGGTTTTCACCACCTTAGATGGTTATTTTTACATATTTAAATTCAACAAAACTATGACCAGGAAAACATATCATGTAACAAAAACCGACACTGGCTGGCAAGGCAAGGCTGAAGGCGGTAAAAAGGCGTCCACCACAGGTGAGACCAAGCAGGAGGTTGTGAAAAGCACAACTGATTTGGCAAAAAAACAAGGCGATTCCTCTGTCGTAATACATAAGGAGAATGGCAGGATTCAGGAGGAGCGGACGTTTCCAAAGAAAAGCGATCCATTTCCTCCAAGGGGTTGATATTAATTAAATATTCATTATTATGTCACAGATATTCAAAAGCGGCGATGTTGTCAAGCTAAAGTCCGGTGGTCCGGATATGACAGTCGAAAATTATGTCACTGATGATAAGGTGACTTGTGTTTGGTTTGATTCAAAAAACAATTATAATGATGGAGATTTTCAACAGGATTTGTTGAAAAAAGTGGTTCCGAAAATTCCAAGGATGAGGGCACTTTAATTACAGTGGCATGTGTAAGGGTGGCGGGTTAATGAGCCACCCGTCTTTAGCTATTATGCTATAATATCTTCTTGCGGAACCCTGTTGTAATATTTGACGATTTTTTTTCTTAGCTCTTCACGTGTAGGAATTGTGAGTTGCAATATTTTCGGTATTTGAACAGGTCTGTTGAGCCTCTTTGAGTTTATTTGAACAATGCGTTTGAAGTTTATCATGTAATATCCTGTAGTCGCAATTACAGTGGATTTGTATTTTAGCTCATATTTCGGCAATAATTCATGTTCACTGTAGATATAGTTTTCAACGAAAGGATATTCCGGTTCTCTGGATAACTTTTCATCCCGTTCTTCAGGCTTCATTCTTGACCATGCCATTTCAGGCAACATGTACTTGGGAAGGGTGATTCTATTAATCCTTGTAAAGTCTTCCTTGAAATAAGGATTATCGAAAAACTTTGGCAGTATTTGTTCCAGTGGTGATAAAATCAACGCACCATCTTCGATGGAACAACATGGAGTTAAAACAACATAGAATTTTTTTGATGAAAAATTCAGGTTGAAATTATGAACGGTTTCGGGAAAATCGTCAATAGTAAATGAAATGAACGGAAAACCGGAAATGATGTCGCCAAATCTCAAATTACTGTCAATTTCATCATGGGATTGATAAAACATGACTATTTTTCCTTGTAATACTCTTCAATATCTTTGAATCCCTTGTTGCTGGATAATGAACCGGAATCAACAAATTGTTTGTTTACGGAAACCTCTGAAATACCTACAAATTGATTGTTTTCGTTAACCTGAACTTTAACCATAAACTGTCCCAAGGGGTAATTCAGTGACGAAATATTCTGATTTACAGAATGACTGCCTGTCTGGTCGAAATAATTGCGTTTGTTTTCCATAGGTTTAGGATTTTTCTTTCATATAATCATAAATACGGGGCTGAATCGTTTTTTCAAATTCATTCGAAATAATCTCATGAAGCCGGTCAAGCACTTCCAAATACCGTTCAACATCAATATTATTAGAAACACCGTCGAAATCCAAAGTCAACTTGCTTCCCGCTTCAGTTTTCTGCAACTCTTCACGGTAATTTACATACGTATTACCGTCAACCTGAATGGATGCGATAGAATTAAAAGCGTTGACCGTGCGCAAGTCAAACCTTCCGAGGTTGAATATCGAATTGTAACATGAGCTGAAGGAATCATTCGTGTTCTCGAAAACAGGACCCTCATCTATATACCTTAAACCGATCCTGTTGATGATCGGAATACCAGTTTCCCTCAGGAATGCATCAACCACGAACTGAATAACATCTCTGAATCGGTGCTCCGATCCCTCATTGTTGTATGTTTTATGACTGGTTGACGTCATATCCAATGAATCAGGAAGAATGTTCAATACAACACCGTCTTCAGACCTGAATTGCCATATCTTTTTATTCACATTCGGTGAAATGTTGGCTTTTATCTCCTCCAAACTGCTTTCCTGATTAACATCAGCGAAAAGAAATTGTTTTTGAACCAACAGGTTTGACACAGGGAATTTCTTCATTATTTTAAGCTGTATGTCTCCTATCTTGTTTTCAATGTAAAACAAGTTCGGAAACCTTATCTGAAAAATCACCTGCTTAACTAAAGGCTTGGGAAAAACTTCATGAATTGCCATTACAAGATATGCAGTATAAATAGTGTACGAAAAATATTAAAAGTTTGATTCACAATATCATGAAAAACCCTCTGAGTGTTATGAAAAATAGCGAAAATTTTATATTTATCAACACACCGGATCATGAATTTTAGCTTGCAAAGATAAATTTAATATGATTTAACATACGAGACATTCCTTTGTTTTAACAGATTTTGTGAACAACCCATTTAGTTTCATGAATTTACTGCGTTCTTTACCGCTAATTCTCAATTTTTTCCGACGTTCACAAGCGGCATGAAGGCAGTCAGAAAATCCTCGATGATACCTTCCTCATCAGTTGCATCCGTGTCAAAGCTGAACAACATCGGTGCTTCGGCATCATACTCATCTTTATATTTATAGCCTATGTCCATGCCGCCGGGATAACGTTCGACATATAGTATGGTCCTCCCGCAAGCCGCACTGATGATCTCAGGTTCGTATTCGATGATTATATCACGGTCATCGAGAAATTCCTCGTGATTGAACAAATCATCATAAGACGCCACGAATTCTATCACTTTGATGTTTCTCATATCAAATTCGGCTGGATTTCTGCCTCTAAGCATGTAAGCGGCAAGATAACCCGCAAGCTCATTTATTTTCTCATTTGTTTTCATTTCTAACATTTTATAATATTCATTTATTTATTTGATTTTTTAACCATGTGGTGTAACAGCCACCGTCGTTGAAATCAAGCACGAAGTCGGCTGGATCGAATGACAGCGATTTCACTTTTCCAATCAACTCCCTGTCCTTTTGGAGGAATCCGCTGAAATAGTCAATGAAAACGAAATCGCATTCCAAACTCATGGAATAATATGTCATTTTTTTGACCCAATAGTTCCACACATTGTTGTCTTCCGACAGATCAGGAAACACAAGGCAACGCCTGCCGGTGAAAAATGTGAATTTATAATCCTGGATTAGCGTTTTCCCACCCGATGCGAGCCAAATGAAATCAGGAAATACCATTGACATTATTATCGCAGTTTTCTCGGATTCCACAAGACATATTGTTTTTTCCTGTTCATTCACAATTTGATTGTGACCAAACAGACACAGTTTCAATTTGTATGATACAAACTCGTTTCCATCATCGTCGGCTTCAAGATTCCGGTAATCGGTGACGTATCCTTTGTCATTCTTGTACACCAAGTTGTGAAGCCAGTGAGGATGTTGTTTTCGACCTTCCTTGACCCTGTGCAAATCACCATCATACCACATTATCTTGACCGAGCAGATATGATCGTCGGTGTATAAATACGGGAACATTATCCCGTCGTCATCAAACCTGCCGAGCTTGTAAAGATCATACACATGTTTCACACGATCCACGCCGAAGCGTTGAACAAGACCCAAAAGGAAAGAATTTTCAACGCCTTTCGAGTTGTGAAAATGCCTATACTCATTCCAGTCGATAGTATCAGCATCACAATACAGACCGTCAAACCTGCCAGGGACAGTTGCTTCATCTTCCAACATGCAATTGTCGGGAGGGATGACATACACGCCACAACTTGAACACATCCCGTATTGTAATGGCGCGAGCATGTTGGTCATTGTGTCCATATATGCACTGTATTTGCCACGCTTGCCGCAATGCGGGCAATCTGTCCTTCTGGCGTTGGTTAGTGTGTATTTGTACATATTATTTCTGTTCAATGGTCGCCTTGTAATATTCTCCCTGTTTGTTCTTTCGTATGAGACCTTTGTTTTTCAGGGTCGATAGATACTTTTCAGCCGTTCTCTTGCCACAATTGTATTTTACAATGTATTTGTCAATGAACGCCGATGTGCTGAAATTATCCGGCATTTCTGCGATGAAGTCAAGTTCCTTCGGGTTGTCGACAAGACGGTTTGCAGGATTTGAAACATATTCCAATACTTTCAGTGTGTTGTCCAGGTAATATTTAACGAGAACTGAGGCACGGTCGAAATCAACGTCTTTGAGTGTGATGTCGTCTTCGGTGTTTTCATAATATGCCCAAATCCGGTTCAGGATTATAGCAAACTTGACCAGATAACCGTCGAATTTTGCAATTATGGAAGCCAGCAAACCGCTTTCACACTTGTCAGCATAATATTGGGTTATTTCATCACGTACAATTGCGAGGTGTATCATCACCTCATCGGTGATTTGCAGGTTGATCCTCGAAGGGGTGCTTTCATAAGAAGGCAGGAAATGATTGAACAATTCCATATAATCACGCATTGCATCCTCAAATGCCGTTTTTTTTCCGATGTTGATGTTGAATGGGTTTACGAATCGTTTGTCATCACCGTCGCTGCTTTCAAAGACGAACAGGAACCGGAACAAATTGCCGTTGTCGATTCGCATCTGTTTGAATATGTCGAACAGAAATTTTTTCTGCGTCGTGGAAATCAAGGATACTGTCTTCTCTCTTATGAAAGCATCCAGCGTGCTGTCCTGCCTTGTTTTTTTATAGGAACTGTAGTCATAGAGCTTGTTTAAATCCGTCTCATCCGATCCACTATTGTTCAAACTCGTGTAGAACCCCGCTATCTCGTCGTATCGTATTATCGCCGCCCGTCCCTCGTTGTTCATGAGCGAACGGAGCATCCCTTGCATGGTCATGTTCTCAAGGTAGCATTCATATTTTACAGGTTTGTCGACTGTGATGTTGTGACCCGCATTATAGAGCTTGTAATTCAATGCCCTGTCTATTTCCTCAATGCTTTTCGTCACGCTTTCAGGGTCTTTTTGTTTCCGGGACTTTTGCCTTTCTGCTTTTTGAACTGCTTCCCACGCCTCTTTTTGCTTTAAATATTTGCTGTAGACCTCAGCATTTAGCGATTCCAGGGGTTTAAATGCTGTGTCGAGCGATCCGGATTTGTTTGCTCCGCTTGGCAGTACTGACATACACCACAAATTCGGGCGGTAATACCACGTGCTGGTAATGGTCGATTCATACCGGTTACAAAGCGACCAACCAAGGACAGTAAGGGTTTGACTGATGACAACGGCTTCATTCACATTAAGCATTTCTGCGAAACGCCTGTTGATTTCGTTCAAACTCCCTGGCAAAGCCATTGACAGCTCATTGTTGAACATCGTTTGAGGGGTTATGAATACAGTTATTGCAAAGACAGTATTCCTCACTGCCTGATTGCTTCCTCACGGCATATTCGAACAACTTGGTGAGCATATCGTCGCAGTTGCATGTCAGACGCGCAATGCTGCATGCATCGACGCCGAAAGCCTCGCTCACAGTTTGTATTTCAGCATTTCTCAAGATCATTGCATTGCAGCAATCGTTCTCCGCTTTATTGATCTTTTCCATTGTTGCTGCTCTTTTTTTTCATTTCGGTTATTTTTTTCTCGACAAGAATGTCGACGTATTCCTTCAAGTACTGTATCACCGTGTAATAGTGGTTATACAATTCAGGCTTGGATTGGAGAAAATCTTCCTCTTTGCTCATGATTATATTTTTAAATAATTCTTATGTTTTCTAATAAATAGTATTAGAATTTGGAAAATGCGAGATTGATTATCAATGCATTAACAAATTTTTTGGTACTTAAAACGCAGATTACCTTGCTATGCATAATACCGGTTTGATCACCGGTTGTCGATCTTGGTGGTGATTCTATGATTGTCACGCTTTGCAAGCTCTAACTGTGCTTGATCATACAGTTCGGCAAGTGTGAGATGCGTATGCAACAAGGTGTAAATGATGGCTGTCTCTTCAATGTCAAACGCCTGCTGTATTACAGAAAGGTTGTAAGCATTAACACTATTCAATTGAACTCTAATTGATTTCATAACTGGATTTGCGAGTGAACGGAAAATGAGGTTGAAAGTCTGAATAATATAAGGTGATTTGCATCACCGTTAGCATATGATCATAGAGCCACGGGGTTTTTCGGAGGTTTCCGCACTTCCGCACATGTGTTTTTTGACTGTTGCGGATTGCTATTCTTAGAGCCACGGGGTTTTGCTGAAGTTTCCGCACTTCCGCACTTCCGCAAGGGGCGTCTGCTTGCGGAAACCGCAATCCGAATTCCGCAACAAAAAATAGTATAATAATTTATATATATTTATATGAAAATCAAATTGATAGCAAATTTATTTGATTTTTAGTAAAAAAAATGAGAATTGAAAACGGACGCCCGTGCGGAACGTGCGGAAGTGCGGAAAATTTCTGTATCCTTAGTGCTGCAATGGATAGCAATCCGCAAGGGGTGTAAAAAACTTCCGCACATCCGCATTTCCGAAATTTTGCCATTGAAAGGAAATTGTAAAGAAATATTTTAACAAAAAACTGAATTCCTTATGAATCCTGTGTATTTATAGTAAAGATGGAACAGGATTATCACCAAATTATGTTGGATGATTCCGGCAAACTTGCACTCTTCGACCTGTTGTTCGATGTTTATGGCGACACCTATATAGATTCCGGGGAAACAGTCAACACAAAGGGCGTCACAAAGAAGGTCAAAATCGAATACCATCTTTTCAACCAATTCCGGGATCATTGTCTGAACAGCAGGGTCGACATCATTGAAATGTTGGAAACCATAATCACTTATTACCTCTCATTGCATTATTTGAATGAAGCAAAAAACGAAGCGGGTCGCTGACATTCAGCTATACAACGAGCTGCAAACCTTGACAAGGGACGAGGTGTCAGCAAAGTACAATGTTTCGCCTTCGACGATCTCGTACTGGCAAAAGGCGTTAAGGAAAAACACGGGCTTCTGCACAGATTGCGGTGAGCCGTTGTCGGTGGAAAGCAAGAACAAAGTCAGACGGTGCGTCAAATGTGCACAGTTGAATGGAAGGAAGGTGAAACCGAGACCGGGAATGGAATACATAATGAATGATGTCAAAACCCTTGGTTGGTCGGCAACCGGAAGGAAATACGGAGTCAGTGATAATGCCGTGCGCAAATGGGTCAGACAATACGAAAAAGAGCAAAACAACATGAATTATAATGGCGAAAGAGCGAGGCACGGCAGGGATGTCACTGTGATCGTCAGGGATGTTGAGACCGGTGACATCAGTTATTACGACTCGGTCAAGGATTGTACAGCCAAGACTGGTTTCAGTATCACAACGATCAGGCATCACATGAAGCACAGGACAGTGTATATGCAGAAATATATTATCCTGCCTGGCGAGGAACATGACAAGTATGTCAATGTGGAATTGCAGTTGAGCAAGGAACTGGATGGAGCAATCACCAGATTGACAGACACCATTCCAAGTCTTTCATTCGATAAATTTTGCAATGCCTTGATACGGGACTGGTTGTCCGACCAGGAAAAGTCGAAAAACATAACAGGCAGTATTTATGGTAAAATGAAATAATGGCGATATATGATTTATATTCAAGAAGGGTGGCAGGACTTGATGCGAAGAATCCTGAAAAGGCATCAG
Source organism: Bacteroidales bacterium (assembly GCA_035299085.1). Taxonomy (NCBI): domain Bacteria; kingdom Pseudomonadati; phylum Bacteroidota; class Bacteroidia; order Bacteroidales; species Bacteroidales bacterium. The sequence continues at coordinate 154,874 of DATGXG010000057.1, forward strand.
TGAAACAATTTAGAACATGGTGCTTGAAAATAATATCAGCGGTGCGAATTGGGAGGATAAGCATAACAGAAGCACGTCTGAGGCAATTGCAATCAATATTCACCATTGTGACCATGTTGATGTTTTTCCTGATTGGTTACATCGTACTCGCCTCGGTTGATAAGACATTATGCAAATGGCTGCTCTCATGCAACCTGCTGATAGTGGCTAATGTCATATTGTTTAAGATGAGGTAGTATGAACAGGATATCGTCATATCAAAAGGATCGTTTCTATGCGTCGGCAGCCTGGAAAAAGCTCCGGGATTACAAGCTCCAAATGTGTCCGGATTGCGAGTGCCCCGTGTGCCTTGAATACGGTTACTCATTACCGGCATCGGAAGTCCATCACATAGTTGATATAGACCAAGACTGGTCGCTTCGGCTGACGTACAGCAATCTCATGTCCTGCACACATGATCACCATTCACGTTTGACCATGCAATCCCTGAATGTCGCAAGGGATAAAGAAAGGAAAAATAAACGCTTCGACGCCGTCACCGAGCGTCTTTTGAAAGCCGTCACTGACACAGGGGGGAGAGGCGACAGTCTCGTAACTAATTGACTGATACCACGTCCCACCCTTTCGAATATACTCACAGGTTATTTTCAAGGGGGGGTTAAATAACAACAGATATGAATTCGATCAATTTGCCAAAAAGGGATAAATTAATCAAGAACAAGGCACGAGCGGAGAAAGCGGCAACAACACGAAAGGAGAACAAATACGTTCTTCTCAAACGCAACATCATTAAACTCCTTGAAGGCAAAGGCGTCAAGGAAGAGATTGACATCACAATGGTCGATCAGCTTGTCTTTAATTACAAATTGATTGACAGGGTCATGAATGACCTCTTGTCAGGTGATTATATGACGCAAGTCAGAAAGGATGAGAACTATCCACTTTTGCAAGTGTCGGCGCAATCGACGATATATAACAATTGTCTGAAGAATATATTGGCATTATCCACAAAACTTGGCATCACTGTTCAAGAGAGACAGAAACTCGGTCTATCAAAATCAGTTGAATCGCATGATGACGGCTTTTAAGCCTGTATCAGGTCTTTCAGCGATTTTAAAATATGGAAAAATTAGAAAAAATAACGATTAAAGGATAAACAAGATGATCAGTGACGGAAATACTGGATATAGAAAGGGAGAAAGCAGAATACAGGAAATCGTTGTATGACAAGCTGGAAGGTTACGTCGCGGGTGTTACCGGCGGCACGGTCGTCTGTTGCAAGAAGATCAGGAAGGCGGTCAACCGCTATGTGAGGGATCGTCAAAATCCCTCTTTTTATTTCAGTACCGATGCGGTTGACAAGTTTTTCAACTACCTCTTTTATGTCAAAATCCTCCATGACAAGGAAGCCGATCAATACACACGGTTCAACCCGGAACCTTGGCAGGTGTTCTACTTTGCCAATATTTACGGATTCCATTGGGCGAAGAATATGAATAAAAGGAGGTTCACGACGTCATTCCTTACGCTTGCAAAGAAGAACGGGAAGACCACCCTTGCAGTTATATGCAGCATGTACGCCTTGACCAAGGAATCAAGGAACAGTAAAATCGTTATCGTTTCACAAAGTGAAAGCACCAGCAAGGAAAGTGCACTGGAATTTGCCAAGAATATTGTAACCAACAGTCCTGCATTAAAGAAACGCATTGATAAATTGCAATACTCTCTCCGTTACCGTGACGGTGATTCGGTCAATACCCTGATCATCCTGCCTCAGAAGGAGGACAGGTGCGAGGCAATCAAGCCGAACATGGCAATCGTGGACGAAATCCATACAATGAAGTCGGGTAAAATCATCGAAATCCTCCGTAAGGGTATGAGGACGCAGCACAACCCCCTGCTCTCGATAATTTCAACCAGGGGGGAAAATACGACTTATTTTCAGTACGAGCTTGAGCAGTCTTATGACCGGATACTCGACGGAAAAGTGAGTTCCGAAACGACATTCGTCATGATGTTCGAACAAGACGATGAGACCGAGGCAGCCGATCCGAACTTGTGGGTGAAATCGAATCCATGCATCGGAAACGGCTCCCTTGAACTTGAAGATTTGATTGACGATTTTGAGACAAGCAAGCAGACGCCGAGTTCCTTGAAATCTTTCTTCTGCAAAACGCTGAACATGTGGGTTGAAACTAAAGAAGAGGTGTTCCTTGAACCGGAATTTGTCAACATGGCATTCCAGAAGGGTCGAGACATGAATCTCAATTTGGATTTCTTTAAGAATAAAGATGTGTATATCGGTATGGACCTTAGCAGGACAGACGATCTTTCAAGTTTGTGCGTTACTCATTTCGATCCTGAAAAGAGGTTGTTTTATGTAATGCCCTTTATTTACATGGCAAACCGACCAGTTAAGAGAATCCGTGGTCGTGGCGTCGATCTCACTCAATGGATCATTGATGGAAAAATATGTCAAAGCGAGATAAATCGTATTGATTACAACGACATCATTAACGACCTATTGAAAATCAATTCAATTGCAAATATAAAAGGGATCGGTCACGATGGTCGATTTGAAAACGAGGTCGTCCCATATATGGAAAAGCTAAAAAACCTCGAAGGATATTGGCTTGAGTGCGTTTTTGTGAGTCAGGGAATCTATGATATAACACCTGCTGTGCAATTGTTGGACAGAATTTTTGCACAAGGTCAGGTTGTTTGTGACGACAATCCATGTTTTAAATGGCAATTCAAAAATTGTGTGACCTATAGAGGGGAAAATAATAACATAAAGATTTCGAAAAAGAAAAGTCTTGACTCAATTGATTCTGTGATTGCATTCCAAAACTCGCTTGAATTGATCAGACGTGAAATAAAAGACAGCTATTATCAAATCGAATACGTACCTATCTCGATAAAATTTTAAAAAACTAATCCGCCAAGTATTTATGGGAAAAGAACATGTTCAACACCTTTTTATCCGGACTCGGCATAAACGTCACTGTCGCAAACGACAAGACATTCAATGATATTCAAACTGAACGCATCCGTGCCATAATGGAGGGCAACGGTGTGTTCAACGACGGCAATATAAACACAATTAATACTGTCTTCACGGCGAAAAAGATTCTGGCTGATACTTTGTCGAAACTCCCTATGAATGTGCTTTTGAAAAACAAACAATATCAGGAGCACCCGCTGTTCTATCTTGTTCACAGTGATCCAAACAGCTATCAGACGATGAACGTGTTTATCAGCACACTTGTGAACCATTTATGTGATTGGGGAAACGCCTTCGCAAAAGTGAACAAGCAGGAAGGAAAAGTGAAAAACCTTCAAATCTTGCATCCGTCACAGTATATAACTCATGATCTTAATGCCGAAGGTGTTCTGAAATTCAAATTCAGGACAAAGGATGGTGAAATTGAGGTAAACAATGATGATCTGATCCATTTAAAAATACTCAGTGATGACGGAATCATCGGACTCAACCCTATAGCAGCAATCAGGAAACAGTTATCAATCAACTGGCAGGGTCAGACGACCGCTGAAAATTATTATCGCAATGGCATTCACGGGAATAAGTTTATGAAAAGCATGGGAAACGTGGATTCCAAGGAGTACCATAAAGGTCAGCAAGATTGGCTCAAGGCGAATTCAGGGGTGTTCAGAGCTGGAGAAGTTCCTTCTTTGCCTTTTGGCGTTGAGATTCAGGAAACAAAACTTGAGTTTGCCGACTCAATGATCTTGGACAGCTTGAGATATAATACCAGCCAGATTTTGGCACTGTTTGGAATACCGATGTGGATGAACAATCTCGAATCGCAGACCAATATTGAACAATCACTGCTGTCTTTTCAATCAATAACGATCCAGCCGTTGGCAAAATGCTTCAAGGAGGAGTTCAGTAAAAAACTCTTGATGCCGGAGGAAAGGCGTAAAGGTATTACAATAGAATTCAACTTGAAAGCGATGCTCGCAGCCGATGCGATCACACGGGCAAACTATTTGAAAACCCTTACAAGTTCGGCGATTATAAGTCCGGGAGAGGCTGCTGAAATCGAAGGATATGACGGCGATTTTGAAAATTCACGATTCCATTACCAGCAAAGTCAGAACATCCCTCTTGAGCTGAGTATGGTTGACGGCAAATGGTCTCCTGCGACGGCTGGTAGTGTGAATCTAATGGTAAATAAAAACGAATAAAATTCATTAAGGATATGACAAACAGACTTATTACAACAAATAACGTCGCATTCAGCAGGGAAGACCTTATGAATGCAGAAAGAAAGAATGTCGAACGCATGGTATTGATAGAAAAACGGTCGGAATCCAATCAAAATAATGCTGAAACATCAGCAAAAACATATAATAAACAGAAATAATGACCTCAAGAATTGAAAAAAGATATGCAAGCACCCCTGATTTTCTTATAAAAAACAAGGAATTCCGGACTCAAATAGTCCGTGTAAGCGGTGAAACATCGCAGCAGGAATCCCGCACTATAAGGGGTTATGGTGCTGTCTTCAACCAAAAATCAAAGATCATAACCGAATGGATCAGCGACAAGGGTGAGTGGAGGACATTTTTCGAAATTATAGAATCCACTGCGTTTGACAAGTTGATTGCAAGCAATTGGGGAGGATTTGACGTTGTGCTTGATGTGAATCATCGCACCGATGAGATTCTTGCAAGGCTCGCAAGCGGGACTTTGAGAATTACCAAGGATGAAAGGGGTTTGATGTATGAAGCTGAGATGCCAAGGACGGCAAGAGGCGAGGATGTTTTAAGAATGATTGAGCGTGGCGATTATTATCAATCATCATTTCAATTCACAATTGCCGAGGGAGGCGAGCGTTGGGAGCATGATCCGGCAACAGGTTTGTACACCCGCTACATCACTGAAGTCGAGTTGCTGATCGACGAGTGTGTCGCAACTTGGTTCGGGGCGTACGACAATACAGACGTTCAAATCGTCCGGACAATCAATGATGGTTCGGAAAATTTCAATGTATATATAGAATCCGACATTGCAGTTGCCAAAGAAAGGCTCAACCGTATTATGTCCGAAACTACAGAGCAACCAGATTACCGCATCGAACTTGAAAAAGACCGTGACACTTTAAAAATGTTCGGAATTATTTCATAAAAACGAATTGCTAAGTATTTATATGAAAGTGTAAAGAATAATATTATTTGAACATAAAATTAAAATGACCAGAATAGACGAATTACAGTCGAAAATTGCAGAGGTTCGTACGAAACTCGAAGCGATAAACACTAAGGTTGACACCGAAAAACGTGTGAAATCCGAACAGGAAAGAACCGATTTCGACAACTTACTTAAAGAGATGCAGTCTTTTGAACGTGAACTCAAAGACGAACAGGAGCTTCAATCCAGAAGGATCGAAGCACCTTCTATCATAACATCTGAGCAAAAGGCAAAAAACCGTAAATACGATTCCGTAAAAGCAATCAACGAATTTGCAAACGGCAGGTCGCTGACCGGTTACGAAGCCGATGTACAGGCATTTTCAAAGGAAAAAAACAACAGGATAAAAGGTCTTTTCTTTCCTGACAACATTCTGTATGAACGCACTTCCCACCAGGCTCTGTTGAGAACCGCAGGAATAAGCTATGCAAACTCAGACGGCTTGATTGGTGAAACAGCATCAGGTCTCGACATTGTTGCAGTGCCGTCTGTTTACGAAACCCTTGGTGTGACACAACTTCCAAATTTGACATCTGTCCACAAATTGAACTATGGACAGGGAGTTGTTTCCGATAAGGTTTCCGAAGGCAGTGCTTTAAGCGCAAAGACCCGTACAAAAATTTCTGATAAAATTGAACCAGCACGTTTCGGACATTCTGAAATAATTTCGTTGGAAAACATGTCTGTTGCTTCAATCATAAACACAACCATTGCTGACGGTGACCGTGCTTGCAAGGCTAAAATCAGCAAAGAATTGTTGGACACCATTGTTGCATATACCGCTTGTACACTGACAGGTTATGCAGTTGCCAATTCAGCAATGACAATGACACAAAAGATATTGGGTGCATTGAAGGCATCGGTTCTGTCAGCTATGTTCAGCAAACCAGGTTACGCAATGGGTTCGACCATTTATTCCGAACTTGAGAATACTAAGGGTGCGACAGATTTTAAAACCATCGTTGACGCTGGAAAATTGCTCGGATTCAACGCTTACGATGTAATGACCCTCATGGGTCTGCATGACACGAACATGTATGACATCATATTCGGCGATTGGGCGAGAGCTTATGTTGGTTTCTTCAATCTCAGCGGACTTGAGCTTCTCATAAACCCTTACGAAGGTGACGACGAAGGGGAAGTGAAATTCCTGTTCAACAGAATGGCTGACGTTTCGTTCAACCCGTATGCTTTCAAAGTCATTCGCAATGCGAAATTAGCGTAATCATAAAATTGTTTTTTTCGTTTTTTCATGATAGTTGGCGGATCGGTCTTAAAAGCCGGTCCGCTTTTTTTATGTTAAAAACAAATGCTCAGAGTATTTATAGCAAACAGCGAACATGAAGGTTCAATATTACAAAACCCATAAGGAATACCCTGATTTCAACGATTACAAGCTCCGTGTCCTGTTGCGGGACGAGGAAGCAGATTATCAGGAGTTGCTTGATACCTACCAGGAAGCGGTAAGCATTGCCGAGACCTATATTCAAAAGGACATTGCAAGGACGGTCAACCATTGGGTCATCAATGACTTCTCAGGTGAAATCGCAGTGATCGACGAAGGATATTATCATTCGTTGTCGGCAGTCACTTTCACGGATCACAACAATGTCAGCCATACAGTGACAGGATCAACTGTTCAGCATAATACATGCAATTTCGAGTTGCATTTACCGGTGACCGTTAATGCAAAAGAACTGCATGTGTATTTCAAGACTGGTTTCGATTCCGGGATGATGCCGAAAGATTTTCAGTCGGCAATAAAAGTGAAAGTGTGCGATTTGTACGACAGTGAAAGGGGTTCATACGGACTTGAGAAAAAGGGCGATGCCTTCGAGAGATACCTGAATCCTCATGTGAAAAGGTTTTTCATTAAATACGAATAAGATTGGCACTATGACGGCGAACGATCTTAAATACAAGATAACACTGCAAAAACCGGAATATTCAGCCAGTGATTATTCCACAAATCAGAAAGTGACATTTGCAGATTATAAGAATATTCGTGCCGGTATTACATGGATCGGCGGCAACAAGTCAATTCAGAATTATGAATTGTTCACAAGCTCCGTATTGCAATTTAAAATCCGATACAGGACGGATATTGATGAAACATTTCAAATCAAGTTCAGGGAAAGGGAGTACACAATTACCTCGCCATTCAAGATTGATCCGCAAGGCGATCTTATAATTACTGCGGAATTGAAACAACAATAAATCATGGATTTTAAAGCAACCGATATCAAAGGTCTTGATGAATTCACCAAGATGGTCAATGAATTCCTGCCCAATGTACAGCGGGAAATAATGAACAAGGGGTTCAAAGAGGCGTCGACTCCGTTGATCCGTCAGGCACAGGAGAATATTGGCAGCAAAAGAATCAAGAAGTCAATCGGGATGAAACTTTCAAAACGCAATGTCGCCCTTGTTGGTGCAAGGCGTTATGGAGGATATGAAGGGCATCTTGCACATTTGTTCGAGGAGGGAACCGAGGAGCGTGGATATTTCACAAAAAAACGCAAAAACCTTTTCAAGACCGAAAAGAAATGGCACAAAACGGGTCGGATGAGGGCGTTGCATTTTTTCCAGCGTGCCAAGGATCAGACCGAGCAACTTGTGTTTGAAAAAATGTCGGATTCAATGATAAACGCCTTGGGCAGGATAGTTGCAAAATATAACAAGAAATACGGATAAAACACAGACAATATGAGCGGTTTAGCCATAGGTAAATACATCAAACACATGCTTTCGGGCGTGACAACGAACATCAGTCCGCACTTTTCGACTGATGTGACTCCTCTTATAGCTTACGAAAGGACTGGACATGAAATCGACGCTGAAAACAGCAGCTATGACGGATTGGCTTATGTGACATCTGTCCGGATCGACCTTGTTTATAATAATTATGACGATGCCGTCGATGCTGCAATTCAGGTCAAATCATTGCTTGAGAATAAAAGCGGTCAGTATAAGAATATTGTGGTTCATGATTGCACTTTCGATGGTGCTATTGAGAACACTGATGGTAATTTATTCCAGCAGACGTTGAATTTTGATTTCAAGACCGATTAAAAATAAATCTCTCAGTATTTATGCAAAAGGGATAACAGTATTTAACAACCAATATAAATGAAAATTTTAGGCAAGAATTTTTTGGCATTTGTGACTTCCGGCACAACAAAGCAGCCGGTTGCCGGCGCAAGGACGGCAAGTTTCAGTGATGCATACGAAGAAATCGACACAAGCTCATGGGACGGTGTATCAGTTGAACTCGGACCAGGCAAGTACACAGTGACCGTCAGTGGTCTTGTTGATTTCACTCAATCGGGCAGCACGAACAACTTTTATAGTGTTGCGAATCTCTATAAAAACAAGACCCTGATTGATTGGGCGTTTGGGTTCTCAACCAACGATAATGTTCCGCAAACATTGGACACCAACGAACCGATGATCTCAGGACAAGGCAAGTTCAAGGATTTAAAAATCGACACAAGTTACAACGGTGCTGTCGAGTACAGTGCGACAATTTCAGGCGTCGGCGACTGGACGATATCATAAGGACATTCTCTTTGTTCATGTTTTTCATTATAAATTTTCCATTTAAAGCAGGCTGATGACCTGCTTTTTTTTCTTTTATATCGAATTATTGAATGAAGTCGAGTATTTATAGAAAATACAATTTTATGAAGGAAGTGGTTTATGTAATAATCGGCGACAAAAAATTCGAACTCCGAAAGACCAAGAAGGCGAACATGGTGTTCGAGGTTGTTTCTGGCAAGTTTTTCCAAGAATTCACCGGCAGTTACACGGATATGATGATGATGTTCTATGCATACATGAAAGGTGCGAACCGGAATACTTTCAATTATTCATTCGATGAGTTTTGCGACATGCTCGATGAACACGAACTTGACATCGAGGTTTTCACTGATGCATTAAAGGAATTGGAGAATAAAAATGTGAAGGGTCAATCTCAAGAATCCGGACAGGAGCAACAGAAACCTGCAAAAAAAAAGAAATAACAAGTGTATTTGATGAGTTCGCATTGATCTGCACTCATACCAGCGTAACTCCGGAATACTACCTGTATGAAATGACAGACCGGGAGGTCGATGCTTTCGTCAATCAAATCAACATCAAATTGAAAAACGATTGGGAGCGCACCCGCACAGTCGCCACCTCCTTTGGTGGTGAATTGAAACTCCCCTGGGACCCGGAGGAAGAGATCAAGCAAGAACCTCTTACACAGGAGGAGTTGAGAACAATGATCAACAGCTACAATCAAAAAACCAAACCCGGATAATCCGCTATTTTCTCATTGTAAACATCAACTTCATGGCATTATCAGGGTGCAGGATGATGTTTGCATCAATTAAGAAAACACCCCTCCTGGAATTGTTCGTTTTGCGTAATACGCTAAAACCGCTATGAATAAAGGAATCTGACACCCTGTAACAATTGTTATAAAATTGAAAATAACAATTCTCAAAACGAATAATCAAGTGTAACAATCACTGATCTTTTTAATTCAAAATAAATGATTCCGCCAGTATTTATGAAAAAATACACTAATGGCAGGCAAGGATTTCTCAGTCGTTACCAAATTCATACTCTCTTCTACTGGCTTCAGTGACGGAGCTGCAAAGGTCACCAAGGAGGCGAAGCAGATGCAGACCGGCATTCAAAATGCCAATTCATCAATAAAACAGTCTTTTTCAAGCCTTGCGGGTGTCACGGGAGGTCTGACCTCCGAGATTTCTGGCATTGGTGATGCAATCGGAGGCGGAGCCAAGGCGTTCAAGTCGATGATTCCTGCAATCAACGGGGTGAAGGCGGCACTGATTAGCACAGGCATCGGGGCGATTGTTGTGGCTTTGGGCGTTGCCTTCGCTGCATTGAGTTCTTACCTGACCGGCACTAAGGATGGTGCTGACAAGCTCAACACAGTTTTAGGATATGCAAAAGGCATTTTTACTGCCATATTGAACCGTGTGCAGTTGTTGGGCGAAGCGGTTGCATTGGTTTTTGAGGGTAAATTCAAACAAGCAGGTGAAAAACTCAAGCAAGCATTTTCAGGAGGTCTTCTTGAAGAGATCAAAGAAACCGCTCAACAGTCCATGTCTTTCGCCCAAAGGGAAAATGAACTGAAAAAACAGCAGAATGAACTGATCCGCAAGCAAGCCGATTACGAGGTTCAGATCGCTCAGTTAAGACTTACCGCCGAGGACAAGTCAAAATCAGCCGAGGAGCGTCAGAATGCCATCACACAGGCAATCCGTCTTCAAAAGGAATTATCCAATGCAAAGAACCTGATTGCAAAAGAGGAATATGAAATCCTTACTGCAAAAAACGCTCTCGGCAATAACTCATACGAGGACGACAAGAAGGAAGCCGAACTCTATGCCAAGATGGTCGGCACACGCAAGGAGGAAGCTGACAGGTTGAAAGAAATGGTCACAAAGCAGGGCGAATTGACGGCTCAACTTACTGTTCAAAGACAGGAACAGGAAAGGATCAACGAACTGCGGTCACAACCTCTCTTGCAAAAGATCGAAAGTAAATCGGGCAAGATCGAGCAGCCTGATTTTGGCAAGTTGCCTTTAATCAACACAGAGAAGATTCAAGAGGCGACAGGTTTCATGGCAGAGTTGCAGGAGGGAATGAAGGCATTGCAGGAGGATAGCACGAAAGCAGGTGAATTATTGTTCACGGCGTTCAGTTCATCCATGTCGCAACTTACCAATGTCCTTGGACAAGGGGCGCAGAATTTTAAAAAATTCGGTCAGCAACTCAAATCCGCAGTGAAAGAAATCATCGGGACGCTCATCAGTCAGGCAGTTGCAGCAATGGTTTCCAGTGCATTGAAGGACTGGAGCACAAAGGTTGCTTTTGGCTACTTGGTCGCACCCGCAATGGCAGCAGCAGCAGGCGGTCTGGCGAAAACGGCGTTCAGTTCAATGCTCGGATCATTCGCAAATGCCGGGACAGTGGATACACCTTTTCAGATAGTGGGTGAAAGAGGACCTGAGCGTGTTCAACTGCCAATAGGCACTAAAGTAAGCACGGCTGGTCAGACAAGGATGATGATGAACAATGCAGTCGGCGAGATAACAGTGAGGATTGAAGGAACCGATCTCGTCGGCGTGCTTAAAAATTATGACAATATGTATAACAGGTACATTTAATGAATTATTCCGGATCGACAATCATATACAATACGGATGACCATGCAAAAATCCTGATCATCGACCGTGCAAACCCTTCAAGCAACTACACGCATGTTGAATTCGCCTATGATTCAATCGTGCTGGATTATCCTGAAAACAAGAAGAAATTCGACGTCGTACGACCGTGCGGTCTGTCGTTCAGCCTTGTTTCCACGCACTCGCAATTCTATGATTTTTACACACCGTTGATGTTCCGTTGGAATGTTATTATGTACATCAATGGCATCTTAATTTTTGAAGGCTGGCTCAACACTGAAACTTTCTCGGAGAATTACAGCAAGCAATTGTATACCGTCAGGTTTGTGGCGAACAATGGGTTCACATTATTGAAGCGGTTGAGTTACACGGGAGGCACAAATCAGTTGATTCCTGTGTTCAATGTGATAAAGGATTGCATTGATGCCATGAATTACAATGCAATTCAATTCCTGTACGTGGGAATTTCCACGACAAGCCCACATGTTTTTCCTGACAGCAGTGAGACACTCTTTCATGACGAACTAATAAACAGCTATAATTTTTACGACGAAAACGGCGAGCCACAAGCGTTGTATGGTGTTCTTGAAGACACTTTGAAGCCATACACTGCAAACATCCGCATGAAGGACGGGGGTCTGTATATAACAGATCACAACATGACGCTTTCTGGCAATGTCACATACAAAAAATTCGACATACAGAATAATTACATGTATGCAGGAACCTCTGTACAATCAACGAATCTCGGTGAACTTCCATCCGGGTTGACGTCTGAAATGCAGTTGCAAATAGTACCCGCATATAACAAGGCAAAAGTCAAATTCTCGCCATACGCCAACACCAAAGCGATTGACACAACAGTGAAAGTTCAAAACCAGCCTTTTTTATCGGGTGTTACAAAGTCAAGCGACGGCAATTGGGGTTTTGATTACAATTATTATCAAAACACCGGATCGGCATTCACCTTATACAACGCAAAACTTGCAACAGTGCAGGGAACCGGTGCGAAGAACCAGGAAAAATCGGAGGATGTCATCATCATATCAGGCAACAACACCGGTCAGACAGCTTGCTCGTTCAATTCACAGACATATCTGGTAAATCATAATTACAGCCTGCTTGATGCATATAAAAAGTATTACATCAAAATAAGCATCACGGCAATGTTCCGCACGCAGGACAGCTACAAAAAAACGGATGTAAACACGAATGAAATTGTAACCAATTCGCACCTGAATTGCGGCTTCCTTGCATGCAAACTTAAGTTGGGCGATCAATGGTTTACCAAGACGACCCATTGGGAACCGACATATCCCGGAAGCAACGGCATTTGGTCGGAAACGGAAAACCTTTTATGGATACCTTTTTTTCAAAAACAAGTAGTCGATCTACCTATTGGTGAGACGGACACTGTTTCCGGATCGTACCGGTACGAAGACAACCAGCTTGTTGTAAGTGCGGGATTGTATGTCCCGATGTTTTACGGTATGTATTCACTAATCCCTTTTCATGTGTCGGGACAGTTGCAGTTCTCAATACTTAATGCTTTTGCAGGTATTGAATGGAACAATGACGACCCTTATGGCGACCCTATGACATCCATAATAAAAGATGTATGGGTGAAAAGGGTTGACATTGAAATTGTGGACAAATACGGAAACACCGTGCCGGATCAGGATTATGAGAAAATCGCATATTTCGATCCGCTTTATGAGAACGAGCATCCTGAAACCACATTGAACATTGGTGACAGCATCGTGAGGAATCCAAGCGAAAGGGGTGCGATTTTCTATCAGACTCACAATTATTTTTTCAATTTCGATTATGTGGACTTTTCGACAGGTCATACAAAGCAAGGTCTTACATCGAGCATGCAGAACCTCTATCTGAGAAGCGTCTTGAGTAATTACCGCCTGCCGTCGATTCAATTGGACGGGGTGTTTGTGAACAACCTTGTGAATCCAATCGGATATCACACAAATAATCACGATCCGAAGTTCGCAGGAAAAAAACTGATGATTTCAGGGGTGAAGCAATACATATTCAGCAACCGGAGCGAGGTGACGCTCATCGAGATGAACCAGGACGACCAAACAATCACGGAAATATAACCGCAGGGTATTTATAGATAAATCGGTATAATGATAACTATATTAAACAGGACAATCCCCGCTGCATCAAGATCAGGATGCTGTTTCGGACTGAATGCTGCGATTACAAGCAGCGGTTCGGTTTTCTCAGGCGGGGCAAGCTCGGCAACTTCACAGGATTTGTCAATGTTGACACAAAGCGGCAGCACCAATGCTGCAAAATTGGGTGTCGGAACGACAACGCCGTATTATCGCATCCACATCACTGGCTCCGGTGCTACTGCAACGGCACTGCATTGTTATTTTCCGACAGCGTTGCAGCAAAGCAATGCGGTTGTCATGCAGGGAACCAACAGTGCCTATTTTGTTGCGCATTCGACCAATGTTGAAGCCGCTTTCGGTGCAAGCGTTGCGAATGTCGCCTTTGCAGGAAGCCTTGACAATTCGCCTTTCGAACTTCGAACAAGCAACACGAAAAGGGTTTGTTTGACGGACACCTGCACTTATATCACAACACCTTTGAATGTTTGCACTTCGGTTGTTTCACCATTGGTTTGCGGAAGCACCTGCGTGAAAACACCCCTGACTTGTACGACCGACCTGAAGGTTGCAGGGTATCAATCAATAAATTCCGCTTACCTTGGTGACGCAAGGTTAAGCATAGGCGGCAATACAAGAACGACAGGCGACATTCAAACAAATGACTTTGTTTCAGACCCCCTGACAGGTCAGGGTTGGTGCGCTGGAAGCACCGGAGACGCTGAATTCCAAAATTTGAAAGTTAATTGCGCTATGTACGCAAAGGAATTCACGGTTGACAAAATTAAAAATGTTACCGACTGGATTATTGGAAACGGTGCGGTTTGTGCTGTTTCCGGAATTACTTATGACAGTTCGAAAAATAGATTCTATTTCACCGTTCACGAAGATTCACGGTACTATGCACAACCGGATGACGGATTGTGGTCTTTACAAACAAATTCAAACGGTGTTCACAGTTGTTTCCTGCGTGCTTACAGTGGTGACAGCAGCACTTGCAGGGTGTATGTGTGTGAAAATTGGAATAAAAGCAAATGTTCAACGGGTATTGCATTGAACAATGTCAGTGCCTGTTATTTCTGTTTTATCGAACCGCCCGGACAGTTTTACAGTGTTGCAAGCTGTCAAGCCGGACAGTATGTGCAAAGCAACGCATTCAGTGCAACGGGCGGAACCTTGAATTTAAACCATTGCATACAGATTAACACGGGAAATGTCGCAGTTGCGCTGTACGACTGTTCAAACAACTTGGTTTGCAACATGGGAACCGTCAGCAGCAGCACAATGTTCAACTGCACGGTTCAAATTGCAAACACCTGTTCATACCGTTACAGGTATACAATGGGAACATCAAACACGAACATAATGCCTTACAAGGTAAACATCAGCAACACCTATCAAGCGAACATGCCGGACGTTTCCGGGTGGTTGTTTGCACTTTGGGGCAACAAATCAAACCCTTCACGAGGAAATTTGATATACGGAACCGGGACGCAGCAAGGTGCGCCAAAACTTGAATTTTACACGAATGTAACGGGACAAACTATAAATGCGACAAATAAAAAAACAATCCTGAACGCCGAAGGCTTGACAGCTTGCAACGCTAATTTAATTGACGCAAATGTGTCGGGGGTTGTGTGTGCCGGAAGCGGTTGCATTGGCGATGTGTGGACAATAAACAGCGCAGGAATAACGGACGGTTTTATTGACATAGACGGAAGCACGCACACAATAAGCGTGAAGGATGTGAACGGTGTTGAAAGGATTAATATAAACAACGGCTGTTTGTCACCGCTGGCAAACCTTTTGTGCGGGTCAAGTCTTTGCATACCTGAATCGTGCGCAACCGGTGCGGATTTGCGTATTGACCGTTGTGCGGGAACAACAAGCTGCACGATTTACTTTCAGGAATTAACAGCCGGGAATTCAACAACAATGACGGATTACACTTCATGCCAAGCCTCAAAGAATTTCCCGACCTGTGCCGGGAATATGTACACAGTTGGTTTCAACAGATGGTTCAGCACCGCATACTCACTTAATGCAAACACCTGCACGGACAATGGTGACACATACACCTGCAAAACATACAGTCTTGCCGGAAATTACAAGTTTTGCGGAAGCACCTGCGTGCTTGACAATGCGAACAACCTTCTGTCCTGCCGGACCTGGTCGACCGGTGACAAAACGCCTTATTCAACCTTTGCAGCTTGCAGGCAATGTAGCGTGCAATTGTACGGAGTTTTTAACAATTCAACAGGCGGAACCGGTGTTTATTTAAAGACAACATATTCACTTGTCAACAATGTGAGCCAGACGGAATGCTTTCAAGTTTACCACCGTGACCCGGAATATTTAATTTATTCGAATTCAAGCAACTGTCCATTATTGCTTTGCACGAACAGCGAAATCGACCTGTTCTGTTACAATTCAAGCATAGGAAAGGCGGAAATAAGAAACAACGGGATTCAGTTAGCCTATGCAGCAGGGACTTATTTAAGGTTTGACAATTCAAAATTGTGTGTTAATGCCACAACCGTGTTCGACTGTTCAATAATAAACATTTGCAACGGTTCGAATTTCAACATTTGCAACAGCAGCCTTGATGTTACAAACAGCAGTGCAAGCGGTTATGCAGCGGAATTTTGCAACACAAGTTGTGCGGCAACCAGTTTCGGCATTCTCGTGCGTTCGGGTTGTGCGAATGAGACAACGTGCATATACACGTTAAGAGCCTATAATAATGCGGGAACCGAACTCGGAGGTCTTGCCAACTCGACAGGTGGTGCATTTGCAGTATACACCCTCAGTGATTGCAATAAAAAATGCTGTATTCAGCCTGCAACAATAGATGCATTAACCGTACTTCAAGCAGTTCCGGTATCAGAGTATGCTTGGAAATCGGACAAGGATGCAAACAAACACACCGGATACATCGCACAGGATGTCATGGGCAAGGGAGTCGAGGGTCTTGCCGGTCAAACACCGGAAGGTGATTACTTCATATCGCCGACGGCACTTATACCTCACATGCACCGTGCAATTCAGCAACTGACGGCTTGTATTAAAAAATTGGAGGGTCAAAAATGCTGACAATAGCGTTGTCATCACAGAAAGGAATGACAACACCGGTTTTGATAGCAGCCGGTCAAACGTCATCTGATGAAAAACATTATCAATTCGTCGGCAGTCGAATCAACACCTCGGATGTTTCATTCGAAAATCTCTCGCCGACAGGTCTGACAACCGACGAATATGCCGAGTTGCATTACAATCTCAAACTGACAATGAAAAGTGAGGATGATAATCCGATGCACGGGGTTTTTGTCAGGATCAACCGCAATGACGGAAGTCCGGCGGAAATGACAACCTATTCAGGATCGACCGTTTTGTGCGTCCTGACCGGTTCCACTATCACAGATGCGTCGGGTGTCGTTGATGTTTACTTGAAATCGAGCACCATTACCTTGAACGGCATGAATACATCCCACCCTGTGAGCACAGATACAATCGTCACACCGGCTTACCCTTACACCATTGTATCAAGCAAGGAAGGCTATCAATATCATGAAATCATTCTTAACAGATTTGACGACGCCCTGGAGCAGACAACGGTATTAAAAAGGACGGAACCTGTCCACGTTTCCTCCTTGTCGGGCATCAAGGCGGGATTTGACAAGCCATCGGTCCGGACGGCGGTGAGGCGTTCGCTTGCCAAAAAATAAATCATTGAAATTTTCAAGGAAAATAAGGAACGATAGTATTTATAAAAAAGGAAATAATGACAGACGTAAAGGATATTGAAATATACAAAGGCGACACCGTCGAATTCACCGTCACACTCGAAGGCAAGAGGGTCGCGGAAATGAGCGGTTACACCGCCGTTCTCAAGGTATCGTCTGGCTTCACTAATGCTTTCCTCACCGTGACAGGTGACACATGGTATGATGTTGGGGCTTCGGACTGCTTGACGGTGTTTTATGTTCCATATTTCAACCATCCACCGAAGACCTACACCTACCAGGTCGAGATTGTCAAACCCAATTACAGGCAGGTCATATTGCAGGAGGATTGGAAGGTAAAGGAGTCGATCCCGTAATAACATTAAAAAATACAAAAAGCAAATGCCAGAAATGACAGTATCAACAACGGAACTCAAGGAACTTATCCAGGATGCGATGAGGGCGCAAAACGAAAAAATAACAGGACAATTTAACGTTATAGATTGCAAGCTCGACCTCATCACCCAACGTTTGGATCGACTAAACGGAAAGGTCGCAGAACATGAAAAAATCATCAATGAGAGGTCCGTCGTGGTAAGTGATTATATATGCCATGCCAAGGAAGCCGTCGAAACGGAGAAACGCATCCGTGTCCTCGAGGACCAGCAACTGTCGAATAGGACCATGAAAAGGTTGATCGTCACATCAATCGGTCTGACAGGTTCTTTGATTGCGATTGGATTCACATTGTTCCAGTTCTTCGTAATGAAATAAAATGTTACAATGAAAATCTTTTCGAAAATATGGCAATGGTTGACCTTTTTCTTCGCTGGAATTGTTGCAGGAATTGCGGTTTATGTGAAGTTCCTTGACAAGCCGGAAAACACTGTGACCATTGAAAAAGTCAAAAACAAAAACGCCGTCGGCAATACTGTCGACATTCCTATTCAACAACAAATCGAGGAGCACAAAGAAAGGGTGCGAAAAAAATTGAGAATATTCAATAAGAAAAATATATGAAGAAATTCTTGCTTAAAATACTCAACATCAATGTGCAGTTCCTGCCAAAAGGTTAATTGATTTTTACGGGTTTAGAGGCGAACAACACATTTTTTGCATCCGAATAAAATCTTTGTTTATATTTTATACCATTCATATTTTCCATAGTTATTACAATATCAATCTTTCTGACTCGGCTGTCGTTTGGTAATAAATAAAGACCTTCCGTACCCTTTTCAATAAATGTGTTTTTCGGAAAATCCAAGGTGTATGTGTTGTTTTTACCATATTCAACACCCAATATTTTAGCCTTGTTACCTATATTTACCAGCCAATCGCCTCCATCAGCCATGTCTTCAATGGTTTGGGAGTATTTAAAACCAAAATAGGGCATGATCTCCTCATCGTACCTACTCTTATTTATTTCAACATCCTTTACATTAAGTATATATTGATCTTCAAGTATTTTCGTATGTTTTCTTAACTCCGTAACCTGACTATCTGCAGCAACGGCAATTTTTGTGGTTTGATCCAATTGTTTTCTGAATTTCTCATTATCCGATTTTAAATTACAAAAGCCATAGATACCTGCGGCTATTGCAACAATTGCAGCGGCAGTATTGATCCATTCACGGACTGCTTCGCAGGTTCCTTTCTTTTCCATCTTGTTATTACATAAAACTTAAATTTAATTATATTTTGCGTTCATTATTAAATATTTAATAGATTAGCATCAACAATTATTGTCAGAAACCTCGCAAATCATTTCAAAGTTACTACCAAAAGTATAATTGCCTGGTGATGGCTGCACTACCATGTAACTGCAGTCTTAAAAAAATCGAGCTATTATGATGACGATTGTAGTAATAATCCACATAAGTAAACATTTTGCAGAGAGGGTCGAGGAGCTTGTCTTGTTGATCGCTGCACAGGTTATTGCAACTTGCCTTTTGGATTTGTTGAAAATGTAGTTTTTCGCCCCGCTTCGGCGGGGTTTTTTCATTTGGCGACGATCAACACGATGATCATGAATGCCTGTAACAGATAAGAATATTCAAACTGTTCAAAACTATTAATTACTTATTGGCTTGATCAAACCCTTCAAATGTCGAAATGCTTGTATTTTCAGTAAATTTGTCAATCAAGGTTTCGATATGGAATACGTAAAAATGTTGAATAAGGTGTTGTCACCGGTGCATACAGAAAAAGATGTCAATGTATTGGATTTGTTTGCCGGTTGTGGTGGCTTAGCGTTAGGATTTGAAGCAGCGGGATTCAAAACCATTGGATTTGAAATGGAAGCCGTCTATGCTGAGACATACAGAAACAACTTGAACAGTGAATGTTTTGCCACCAAACTATACGATGGTTTTGATTATCCGATAAAAAATGTTGACATAATTATTGGAGGTCCGCCGTGCCAGCCTTTTTCTGTAGGTGGCTACCAGAATGGTGTGAATGATTCCCGTAACGGTTTTCCAATATTTATCGACGCTATCCAACGGCTCAAACCAAAGGTGTGGATGTTTGAAAATGTCAGAGGACTTCTCTATACAAACAAATGGTATTTCGAACATGTTGTCAAAGAACTGCACGATCTGGGATATATTATAGATTATCAGTTGCTTAACGCCGTCAATTATGGCATACCTCAAAACCGTGAAAGACTTTTCGTTTTTGGTCATAAATCTAAATCCAAATTCATGTTTCCAAAAAGATCACCTCGCAAGATTAATGCTGGTGAGGCAGTTGGTGACTTGATGTATACTGTACCTGAAAACAGTAAGTTTCTCACAAAGACTATGGATGACTATGTTGCCAGATATGAAAAGGCATCGGATTGCATAAATCCACGGGACTTGTATCCGGATAGACCTGCCCGCACTTTGACCTGTAGAAATTTAGCTGGCGCGACAGGAGATATGCACCGTGTGCGGTTGCCCGATGGAAGGCGGCGAAGACTTAGTGTCAGAGAAGCGGCAAGGCTTCAATCTTTTCCTGATTGGTTCGTGTTTCATGGCAATGAAAGCCAACAATTTAATCAAATTGGCAATGCAGTTCCGCCATACTTGGCATATCAACTTGCGTTATCCTTGAAGGAATGTTATCATTCGCAGGAATTTCTAACCGAAACTGAAATCCGGGAAAGGAAAATGATATTTGATCAAACATTGACATTGTTTTGAGAAAATGAAAAATCACATCCCAAATTCTAAAAAACCGCCTCATATTCAATTAAAGATCAATGAAGCACTTGAAATATTGGAGGCATTAGGAATACCGTTGGATTGCAGCGAAAGAAGAAAAGAAAGAATGGCTGTATGTTTCATGGCTGTTTCGGGTGTGACAAATGATTGGTCGAAGGCAAGATATGATTTGTTTCTAAGGTCGCGGGACATAATTTCATTCGTCAACAAAAATTTCGAGGAAAATATTTCGCCCGGTTCTTATGATGACATACGCAGACAGGATTTGAAACTGCTTGTTCTTGGCGAGATGGTTATCAACTCCGGCACAGAAAACAATTTCAGCACAAACAGTCCGACACGTGCTTATGCCATTCATCCCGATGTTCAATCATTGTTGATTCATTATGGAACCGATAATTGGTCCGATGAATTGGAGAAATTTAAGAAAGGACGGCTGCCTTTGGTTGAGGTTTTGGCAAGAAGACGCGACATAAAAAAGATACCTGTCACATTGCCTGACGGCAAACCTATTGAACTGTCGATGGGAGAACACAACATTCTGCAAAAAGCTATTGTGGAGGAATTTCTCCCAAGATTCGGCAAAGGATGCAAGGTCCTGTATTTGGGCGACACGTCTCACAAATTATTGCATATAGAAGTTGAAATATTAAAGAAAATCGGATTTTTTGAACTTTCACATGATGAACTTCCTGATGTGATCGCGTTTGATGCTGAAAGGAACTGGCTTTTCTTGATTGAGGCTCTTGTGACTTCGGGTCCTATGAGCGAAGTTCGACTGCATGAACTTAAATCCATGCTGAAGGCATGCACTGCCGAACTTATTTTTGTCACTGCATTTTTGAAAAGGGACGATTTTAGAAAATGGATGCCGCTGATCGGATGGGAAACCGAAGTTTGGATCATGGAAAGCCCCGATCATTTGATACATTTTAACGGACATAAATTTCTTGGACCCTATAAATAAATTATAGCTGTGGATATTTTGACAAAGGAGCAACGCAGGAGAAATATGCAAGCTATCCGGAGCCAGAATACCAAACTGGAGCAGATTCTTGGTCATGCTCTATGGAATAGGGGTTACAGATATCGTAAGTGCAACAAAAAAGTTTATGGAAAACCGGATTTTACCTTGACAAAGTACCGGTTGGCAATTTTTGTCGACAGTGAATTCTTTCATGGAAAGGATTGGGAAACACAAAAATACAATATTCAATCAAATAGAGCCTATTGGTGGACTAAGATTGAAAGGAACATTGAGCGGGATATTGAAGTAACCGAGAAATTAAAACTTGAAGGATGGAATATCATTCGTTTTTGGGGAAAGGATGTAAAACATAATTTGAGTAAATGTTTTGAGTTGATCGAAAGCCATACCAATGGTGTTGCTTTGTGATGCGAAAAATATGATTGACATCTTTACTCCCCACTAAAAAATACTACATCAGATGTGGCGCTGGTAGGTGGCGGTACCTATCCCCAGCCCGGAGAAATCTCATTGGCCCATAACGGGGTATTGTTCCTTGATGAATTGCCCGAATTCAAAAGGACGGTTCTAGAAGTCATGCGACAGCCGCTTGAAGACCGTTGCATCACCATTTCACGGTCAAAATTCAGTATCGAATACCCGGCTAGTTTTATGTTGGTCGCATCCATGAATCCTTGTCCCTGCGGGTATTACAACCATCCCGAAAAAGATTGTGTGTGCACTGCAGGAGTGGTTCAGAAATACCTTAACCGGATTTCAGGTCCACTACTCGACCGGATCGACATTCACATTGAAGTGGTACCGGTTCCTTTTGAAAAACTTTCAGAACTCAGACCTTCGGAACCCAGTGAGCAGGTACGGTCACGGGTAATACAGGCACGCAAGATTCAACTTGAACGTTTTCGCGAACATGAAGGTATCCACAGCAATGCCCAGCTCACTCCGGCACTGATGCGGGAACACTGTGAAATAAGCAAAGAGGGAAACCAGCTTCTGAAGACGGCTATGGAGAAAGTAGGTCTTTCGGCCAGAGCCTATGACCGTATTTTGAAAGTCTCACGCACTATAGCCGATCTTGACGCCAGTGTGCACATAGAACCCCATCACCTAGCTGAAGCAATCAATTACAGGAGCCTGGACAGGGATAACTGGGCAACGGGCGGTTGAAAAGATATTTTGTTAATTTTGATTTCAATATCTGTATTTCATGAATAAGGCCAGGCTCCCGTTAATACTTCAACTCCTTGTATTTCCTGCTATATTTCTTCTTCTTCAAATTTTATTAAAGATCGATAGTAAATGGTTTTACCTTTCTTTTCATGATCCCACCTATGCTTTTCTGTTTAACGGATTAAACATTGCCAACGGAAGTCTGAAGCTGGGATTGTCAGGTTTCCCCGGCACTCCTCTTCAATGTCTTATAGCATTGAACCTTGAAGTTTATAAATTCTTTTCAGGAACATCCGATCTTACACTTTCAGTCCTTTCAGATCCTGAGCGATTCCTGAATTGGGTAAGCCTGGAAATTCTAATCATGAATACAATTGCCCTGATATTTGCCGGATATTATACATACAGGCGAACCGGGAATTTTTCACTGGCATTGGCATTGCAGTTAACGCCCTTTATTTCAGTGATGGATTTTTCAATGAATACGGTTGTAATGCTTGAGCCTTTTCTGCTTTGCACCGAATTGTTTATTTTATCAATTGCAGCCAGCTATGTATTCGATGAAAAATTCAGATTTACCACCAAGGTAATCATTGTATCCTCCTTTTTGGTTGCTTTTGGAATCACAACAAAAACTGTGTTTTTGCCGGCTTTTTTCATTCTTTTTTTTGCAATTGATTCCTTTCGCCGGAAAATGGTTTACGCTTTGTTCACCGCAATTTTTACTGCCATTCTGCTTATACCTGTATATCCTTCATTCTCTTCATTTATTTCATGGTACAAGCTTATTTTAACTCACACGGGTATATATGGATCAGGTAACGCCGGCTTGTTTGATCCTCATATTTATATACAGAATATTCAAAAAATTGTAACCGTAAATGCTCTGTACACAATTGCCTTATTTTTTCTAATAATAGCTGCGGTTGCCTTTATTATAAAATCATTCCGGTTTTCGGCCGGGGAAAGAAAACGGAGAATTATCACCGGCCTTGCCTTGTCGTTTGTATTGAATATAGCAATGGTTGCCCGGCATTACTCCATACATTACCTGGTTACTTCATTTAATCTCACCATTTTCTCCATTATACTGGCAGTATCTTTCATTCCCGGAATCCGGTACAGAGAAAAATCATCCTGGATGCCATCAATTATATATATTTCAGGTTGCATTCTTATTATTTTTCTTATCCACCGGATTGGTTATTCCCCCGGGTTTCAAAATCCGCGGCTTGCATCTGTTAAACTGGTTCAATCACATATTAAAAATGCACAAAGAATAATAGTACTTGAAAAGTCAGGTCCCTTTCCTGAAACTGCCATGTATCACGGATTGGCATATTCTGCGGGCATGATGCCGGTTTATGCACCGCTTTTAAAGGAAAAGTATCCTGCTACATATTTTTACAATATCGGAGAAAAAAGGCTTCATGACTGGCTTCACGATTACAATCTGATCCATGTGCTTTCAGAAGATACGGTAACTTATGTATATTCGGCTTTAAAAAGCAATACCATACCGGAAGCCTTGATGAAAGAAATTTCAG
The DNA here is from genome assembly GCA_035299085.1 of Bacteroidales bacterium. Lineage (NCBI taxonomy): Bacteria > Pseudomonadati > Bacteroidota > Bacteroidia > Bacteroidales > Bacteroidales bacterium. The sequence goes on from DATGXG010000057.1 coordinate 179,057, forward strand.
CTCTTTCCGGAAAGGGATTTGTCCGGCTGTCGACAATTTATACCGATACTGTTTTTCACGATTGTATTTACAAAATCAGTGCAGACACCCAATTGTTAAAAAGCATCATTTCACACTCTCCGGTGATAGCCAATAATGACACTATCTTACTTAACCGTGACAATCCGTATGGGCCCGGAACAAAGATAAAGGCCGGGAAAGGATATTATGTTATATCGGCATTGCGAAATTCATCCGATCATTACGGGTCCATTGTGGGTGATGATGAGAACGGACTTCCGTATTACAGGTCAAACGGATTACCATCCCTGAAAAAAGATGGGAAGGAATTAATTGTTCTTACACTTGATGTGCCTGAGGACCTTGTTAATCAAACGCTGATTGTTTATTTATGGTATCCGGCAAAAAACAAGTGCACTTTTGAGGATTTCAGAATTGATTATTTCAAAGTTGACTATTAAATGGATTGACCAGATTTCGTTTCACTGGTTAACCGTCATTTAATGCTTACAGCCGTTTCAGGATGTATCATATCTTCATTGTATACCCAGGTGATACGTTTCGTTTGAAAATGGCTATTTCTTTAAATCCGTGCATAAGAAAGAACTTTGATTTAATTTTACGTAAAACTAAGAAAAGATGAAAAAATCAGCATGGTTATCATTGGCTCTAGTTATAGCCGGATTAATTGCATTGCAGGGCTCAGGCATTTATCACCAGGATGCCAGCGCATCACATGGTCCTGATTTTGTTTATCCCTCAACCGTTAAAAAAGTAATAGACCAGAAATGCTATGGATGCCACAGCATGAAAGGCCGATCAGATAAGGCAAAGGAAGCCCTTATGTGGGACAGCGTGCCCAATCTTCAGAAAGCCAAGATTGTCGGAACACTGAATGATATTATTGATGTACTCGAGGATGGTTCAATGCCTCCTGAAGATATCGTTAAGAAGTATCCCGATGCCAAACTTACAGCAGAGGAAACTACTATCCTGAAAACCTGGGCTGAAGCCAAAGCCGACAGCCTGATGAATTAACCGTGCAATTTCTTTCAGCATGAAAATAATAAAAGTATTGATCCTGGTTTTGATTGTGGTGATGATTGCCATTCAGTTTGTACCCGACGGCATACCTGATAATAAGCCTGAAGATAATCGCACTCTTGCCCATGATACTCTGGTGACCCCTGATGTTTTGGCCATACTTAAAAAATCGTGTTTTGATTGCCATTCCAATCAAACCGATTTTCCCTGGTATGCCGGTATTGCTCCTTCTTCATGGCTGTTAGCCGATCATATTAATGAAGGTAGGAAAAACCTGAATTTTTCAGAATGGCAGGATTTCAGCAAGCGGAAGAAAGTGGGTAAGCTTGAGGATATCCAGGAGCAGGTAAAAAAAGGTGAAATGCCGCTGAAGTCGTACACCCTGATTCATAAGAAGGCCGTTCTCACATCTGAGGAGATTCAGACACTGATCAAGTGGACGGATGAGGCAACCGGGAGGCTGGTTAAGTAGTTTTACAGTTTGCGATTAGTAATCGGTAATTGGTTAAGGGACAATAGGGACGATAGGGACACTTCAAGCATCCGGTATTTGGGTATCCGCTTCGGCAAGCTCAGCGACCGGGACATTTTTATGGAACAAGCATGACTTCGACAAGCTCAGTTATGCTATCCAATCACCAGTCACCAGTCACCAGTCACCAGTCACCAAAATCGTAAATCGCTAAATCGTAAATCTTACTGGCTCCATGAGGTTGGTTCCCGATCCCACCTGTGTTTCTGAAGTTCAACCATCAGGTGGCTTTCAAGCGGGCCCATATCACTCACATCCATATTTGATTTTACATGGTTGGTTGTGCGCATACCCGGTATGATGGTGCTGACTGAAGGTTCGCCAAGTATGAAACGAAGGGCCATTTCAGGCATTGTCATTCCTGCAGGAACAACTGGTTTAAGAGCATCGGCATGGTCAACGCTTGCATTGAGGTTTTCAGGCACGAAATACGTACTTCTCCAGTCGTTTGCCGGCCAATGACTCTGTCGCGTCAGTGTCCCGGTCAGTGATCCTTCATCAAAAGGAACACGGGCAATAACCCCCACATTCATTTCCCGGCAGGCAGGGAAAAGCTCATCCTGGGGGTTCTGATCGAAAATATTGAAGATAACCTGCACAGTATCTATCAAACCGCTCTTGACTGCTTTAATTCCATTCCACGGCTCCCAC